>CANQVC010000078.1 GCA_947627195.1 uncultured Bacilli bacterium | reverse complement strand
ATAATTTGCATAAGTAGATATTCCTTTCTGTATGCTTATTTGATCACAATTATTATAGCAAGGATATCTACTTTTTTAATTTTAGTGTTAAGGAGAAAGAAATGCAGAAACAAAATAATTACAACATAAACAATTTCAGCTGTTTTATCGAAGAATATGATGAAGAAACAAAACTAATTAAAATGATGAATGGTACATTTCATCATGCATTTAAAGTTCTTTATGATTATTATAAAATTCCATCTATAAATTACATGTCTAAATTATGTAAAATAAACCATAAAACAATTGCCAGTTATTATGATGGAACATCATCAGAACCACATTATAAAAAAGTACTTGCTATATGTGCAGGATTATGTTTACCCCCTAGAATATCAAAATATTTACTCTCTACTATTAGAGTGGATTTATCAATATCTCCCAATATTCAAGATCATTTATATTATAAGTTACTACATGAAGCATATCATGAAGGATTAGACATATGGAATGAATATATTAAAGCATCAAATATAGGAGAAGAACATTTATTATAATCAAAAAAGTTTGTAGTGATATACAAACTTGTCGACATGAATTCGACTTATTTAGACTTGGTTTTATCCAATTTCTTACAAGAATTTGGGTAAAGCCTTTTTTTTATGTCGAAAACTACTTGTACTGGAGTACAAAGTAAAAAAACAAATAGTTTATAATCTATGGGTATATATATCACTTTTTATTAATAAAAGGAGGAAAAGAATGGATAAAAAAGAATTCTTATTAAGATACCAATCTCTTCAAGTTAAAATGGAAAAGAAAAGATCCTTAATTGAAGCATTAAGGTGCTTATCTTTATCAACTTCAAAAATCATGAATGAAGAAAAAGAGTTAAAGAAGTTAGTAGAAGAATCTAAAGAAATAAAAAAAGAAATAATGAAAGCTATTGAAAATTTAGATGATTATTTACAATCTTTAATTATTTATCGTTACTTAGATGGTATGACTTGGAATAAAATTGCTGATAAATTGTTTTGTTGTGAAAAAACTATTAGAAGATGGCATGAAAAGGCATTGAGTTTACTTGAAATACCAAAATAAAAAAAGTTGACCAATAATGACCAGCTATGTCATATTGTGTCCTGTGCGGGTGTTATGATATCATAAAAACATCTTCGATAAGAAGTCTTTTATATAATAAAAGGAGGTGAAAGGAAAATGGATGAGCTAACAATTATTGTATCAATCATTGGAGTATTAGGAACGATATCAAGTATCTTTTTCGCATATCTTGCTTTTAAAAGAAGTGAAAGGATAGAACAAAAAGCAGGAGGAAAAACAGAAGGAGTGATGTTTTCTGATATTGGATACATCAAAGCATGTGTCGATAGAGTAGAGAAGAATCTAAACAATGTGGATGAAAGATTTAGAGATATTGCTATAAGACTAGCTAAGGCAGAAGAAGCTATAGCTCATGTTACCAAAAGGATGGATGATTTATAAATCCTAACTATAGTAAGGAAAAAAGAAAGGAGATGGAATTAATGAAGAGATTAATATTATATTTTATTCCACCATAATATGTTAATAAAAAAATAATATAAAAGGAGGAAATAAATGCAATTTACAAGTGTACCAATTATTATTTTATGTTGTTATATTTTAGGAGAACTATATAAATTAGTTTTTAAAAAAAGAAAAAGTGCTTATCAATATATACCTATATTTTTAGCTATTATTGGTGGAATATTAGGAATTATTATATATCTTACAAATAAAGAAATGATATTTAATTCTAATAATATTTGGACAGCATTAGGTATAGGTATTGTTAGTGGAGCAAGTAGTACAGGAACAAACCAAATAATTAAACAAACATTTAAGAAAGAAGGAGAATAAATAAATGATTAAATTTAGTGATCGAAAAGGAACACAATTAAATCAAAAAATATTAGAAGTAAATCAAGTCGTACGAGATGAAGCTGGAGAAATCGTAAGACTTAATGTAAAAGAAATAAGAGATGATGCAAGTGGATTAACGAAAATTGGAACACCATTAAATGCTAATAGTTTAAATAGTGTTTTAGAGTCACTTCTTCAAGATGCAATTATGCAAGATAATGAAAGAGTGAATAAAGATTTAGATGCACTTGTATTAAATAAGACGGCATCATCTAATTTTACTTTAAAAACCAAAGGTGAAAAAGGATCTGACATTAGATGGGAAGTAGTATCAGGAACAGGAATTACAATTAGTGGAGCTAATGCAATTGTTACAAGAGAGTTATATGAGCAAATTGTAACAATTAAAGCTACCATTACATTTAATAATATTTCCCAAGAAAAAACATTTAGTATAACAGTTATTACAAAAGAATTAACAGAAAGTGAAAAAATCGATTTTGATTTAAATGGCTTAATAATTAGTACAAATGTGTCTTGTAATTTTGCTTTACCTCAAAGGGGTTCATATGGATCTAGCTTTTTGTGGAAAGTAACATCAGGAACAGGAATTACAAT
>CANQVC010000077.1 GCA_947627195.1 uncultured Bacilli bacterium | reverse complement strand
CAACATAATTCGAACATTCTTTTATTCACCGCAAATTAAAGATGCATAATGTAAATAATTTTCATAAAAGGAAATATTTATTTATTATTTGTCGGAAAAAATTACATCAATATTTGCTTTTTTTGCTTGGTTAATTTGCCATTTTCTAGGTATTTTATATACTTTATTATTCATTTCAAACACTGCTCCAGTTTGTTTAAAATGGAATGAAATTTCGTTTTCAATGCATTGATTTCTTATATTTAATACCCAATCATAATTACAAATTCTGGCATGATTTCCTGATTCACCACCAACAGTTATTTGTTCAATATTTGTTAAATATGATTTTGAAAAAGTAATATTTTCTAATAATGGTTCACATATAATTTCTTTATGTTTAATGGGAAGTTGATGAAAAATTGGTAATCTTTCATCTGCTCTTTTTTGGTTTTCCATTGTACAACATATTGTTACATGATTATAGCCACTACCCCAATCAGATGGTAAGCTTTCATAAAAACGATTAATTCTTTTAGTGATAAAATAAAAATAACAATCACTTCTTTCTTTAATCATTTTCCATATTTCTTTTCGCCATTCATCTGCTTCATCAAGGAAAAAATCTGAAGTAAAACAAGTCCAAAAGAATGTATTAGATGGATATTTATATTGACCATTTTTACTCTTTTTTATAGGTAAATCAAAAGCCATTGTTTTGTATACTTTAGAAGCATCTAAATCATAAGATTCATCACGACGATAAACATAACAATGTTTACATCCTTCACTATATTTTTTACATCCATGCCATGGATTCCAATTGACATTCATAATAACACCTATATATGAAATCTTTTTTGTAATTCTAATTTGCATTCATTAAAATGGAATACTAACATTGTACAAATAACTAAAATACTAATACAACAACATGTTATACTTGGCCAAAATAATGTAATAACAGATGTTGTTAAAAAGAGAATGATTGGGATAAAACCTAATAATGACATTACTAATAATCCAATAATTGAATCAATAAAAATATTTTTCCAAATGAAAGTTAATGTTAAAATGGTTAATAAAACTATACTCCATAAAAGAGGTATGACATAATTTGTTGACCACCAATAACCATGTTTATTTAAAGCAAATTGTTCAATTAAAACAAGTAATATAACTGATAATATTGCTTGAATAACCAAACGATTAGTTAATAATCCTTTGCCTAAAACACAATATTTTGTAAGTACCCAACTATATATTAATCCTCCTATGACAACAAATACCCAATATAATTTAAGTCCATGTTTATATGTAATCAAATTACCAATTAAAGAACCAATAATACCTAAAATAGTAATTAAGATAAATATTTTTTCAATAATTGTTCTTTTACTAGATTCTTGTTTTTTGGGATAAAATTGAACTATTGCTTTTTCTTCAATATTTTCTAAAACGGTATAACATAATGGACATGTAATTCTATCGGTATTTACTTTAATGTTACAATTTGGACATTTTTTCATAGCTCTACCTCCAAATCATTGGTATCCATTATAATTGAAAGACCATCTTCTACTAATTGATTAACTACTCCTTTAATTAATTTTCTATCAATTAATTTTAAAGAAAAAGTTAATATGAAATTATTTAAATAAGTAACAGATGCAGCATTGCATGGTGTTTTTTTACAACTTCCTAAACTAAATTCAAAGCGATTAATATATTGTTCCATTTCTTTAGGAATTGATACTATACCTAAATTAGAATAACTTATTGTATTCATATCTGTTCCTAAAGTTTTATATCCTATTTTCATACATATTTTTTTAATAAATAATGGTAAAATACGTACAAAAAAATTTCTTTCTAATGATACATTAGATGCTATTCTTGCTTGCATTTTTTCTTTGGTTAATTCAATAGAAAAAGTTTCTTTAACGATTTCTAATATATCATTAAATGTTAATGAATCATTATTTAAATCACAATTTGTTCTTAAATATAAAACAAAATTACGAACAGATTTTGAATCAAAAAATTTACGAGCATTTACGGGAATAAATAATTTTACTTTTTTGGTTTTAGTATTTTTAGGAATATAATTTTTATATATAGAATAGATAATACAAGATCCAATATATTGGGTAATTGTGGCATTATAATGATGAGCTACCTTTTTTAATTCATCAATGTTCATTTGCAAGTGAACAAGTCCACACCATCCTTCTGAGTACATTTTGCCTTTTAAACGAAAAGCTTTAGATTCTTTACCATATTTTTCTATTGATTTATCATAATTACTAACAAAATCATCTTCTGTTTCAATTGTTAATCTTTCAACATCATTTGTTTTTATTTCACCATTATTTTCTATTTGTTTACCTTGAAATATTAAATAATAATAACAAATTGCTTTAAAAAAATCCATACCACCTGTACCATCACTTAAAGCATGGAAAATTTCTATTGATAGTCTTTTACCATAATAACTTAAAGTAAACATGTATCCTTGATTTTGATGTAATCTTACAGAATCAAAAATAAGTGATTTTTCTTGTTTGATTAATGGTTGATTATAATTATGTTCAAAATAATACCAAAAAAAGCCTCTTTTTAATTTAACACAAAATGTTGGGAAACGTTTCAACGCTTCTTTTAATGCTTCTTCTAAATATTGATATTTAACATCTTCATAAAAAACACAAGACAAACGAAAACTACTTGTATCTTTTTTACTATAAATGACAGGAAATATTTTTGCTGCATTATCTAATTTATACCAATCTTTTGCCATTATTTTATCCTTTCATGTTTATATTTATTATATCACATTTGGAAATATTTTTAAATACTATTTTATCTAGTTTTTAAAATTATGTGAAAATAAATAAAAAACTGTAGCATTAAACTACAGTTT
>CANQVC010000076.1 GCA_947627195.1 uncultured Bacilli bacterium | reverse complement strand
TAATATTTTTAATTTATCTTGTTAGTAAATTAAAGTTATAGTCTAACTTTTATAATTTTTTATCCATATTTACATTAAATAAGTTTTAAACAATTGTATTTACTTGATAATTATTTCCTATTATATTTTATATTATTAATAAATAAAAAGACTTATGAATTAGATATATCATAATTCACAAGTCTAAAATAACAATATTATTTTTTAATTGGTTTAGGACCAGCATTAACAATTTCTTTAGGCATATTAGGATATTTTGTTGTAAAGTTCTTTACAAACATTTCCGCAAGTTTATTAGCTTGTTCATCATATGCTTTCTTATCAGCCCACATACCACGAGCATCTAATTTATCATCAGGAACATTAGGGCAACTTACAGGATAATCAACATTAAATACATCATGATGTTTGAATTCAACTTTATCAAATGAACCATTCAAAGCAGCTGTAACCATTGCACGTGTATAAGCTAATTTCATACGTTTAGCACCTTGAGCAGCACTTCCACCAGCCCAACCAGTGTTAACTAAATATACTTTAGTTCCATATTTTTCTAATTTTTCACCAAGCATTTCAGCATATACTGATGGATCCATTGGCATAAATGGTTCGCCAAATAATGTTGAGAAAGTTGGTTGAGGTTCTGTAACACCACGTTCAGTACCAGCTAATTTAGAAGTAAAGCCTGTAACAAAATGATACATTGCTGCATTCTTGTCTAAACGACTAATTGGTGGAAGAACACCAAATGCATCAGCAGTTAAGAAAATAACTACTTTAGGAATTCCTCCTTCTCCAGGGATTTGCGCATTATTAATGTATTCAATAGGATAACCAACACGAGTATTTTCTGTTAGACTTCCATCATAAAAATCAAATTCACGAGTTTCTGGATTCATCACTACATTTTCAACAAGTGAACCAAATTTAATAGCATTGTAAATATCAGGTTCATTCTCTTTAGAAAGGTTTATACATTTAGCATAGCATCCACCTTCAATATTAAATACACCATCAGGTGACCATCCATGTTCATCATCACCAATTAATTTACGAGCAGGATCTGCTGATAAAGTTGTTTTACCAGTTCCAGAAAGACCAAAGAATACAGCAGTTTCTCCAGTTTCAGGATCCATGTTTGCTGAACAATGCATTGGAAGAACATTTTCTTTTGTTAATACATAGTTCATTGTTGAAAAGACACTCTTCTTAATTTCACCAGAATATTGAGATCCACATATAACAATCATATGTGCTTCATAATCAATCATAATAGCGGCTTCGCTATTAACACCATCAACTTCTGGAACACATTTAAATCCAGGAGCACAAAGAATAGTGTAATCAGCTTCACCATATTTTTCTAATTCTTCCATAGTTGGACGAATTAATAATTGATGAATAAATAAGTTTTGACTAGCAAGTTCATTAATGATACGGAACTTCTTTGTATATTTCTTATCAGCACCAGCAAATCCATCAAAGATAAATACTTCTCTACCTTGCAAATATGCTGCTACTTTTTCCTTAATTGCATTAAATTTTTCTCTACTAATAGGACAATTTACTTTACCCCAAGCTATTTCATTATGAACGCCTTCAGTATCAACAATAAATTTATCCTTAGGTGAACGACCAGTATATTTACCAGTTGTTACAACCAAAGCTCCAGTGTTACTTAATGTTCCTTCACCACGGCGTAATGCTGCTTCAGTTAATTGCGCAGGTGTTAAATTACGGTAAACAGCTTTAGGAGCAATAATGCCTAATTTTTCAATTCCATATGTTTCCATAATACTATCTCCTTTTCTTTTTGTACTTATTTATTTTACCATAGTTAGCCATTAAAAGCAATAGTTTTACACAAAAAATAATTTGTATAAAAAGTTTTCATTTTATAAATGATATTTATCTTTGTCTTATTATATCAACTGGATTTTTACTAATTGCTTTATGTAATGAAATATAACCAATAATAATATTAGCTAAAATAGTAATTACTAGCATAATAATTGCATATTGATATCTAAACAATATTAAATTCAATGTTGCTGAATAATTATTTACGAACCCCATATTAAGTAATTTAATAAAAATCATAACAAAAATTAATGATATAATAAATGATATCAAAATAATAAAAATACTTTGTAATAAATAAATATAAAGTATTGAACTTTTCTTAACACCAATAGCCCTTAATACACCATTTTCTTTGTCTTTTGATTTAACCATTTGATATATTATAATAGTATTAATTAATATAATTAAAATAAGCATTAAAATAACTACAGCGGTAGAAATTAATTGGGCAAATGGTAATTTATCCTCAAACGAATTTATACGATGAGTTAAATAATAAGATGGTGAAAATTTAAATTCTTCATAAATTGATTTATAAAAAGAATAATTATTATTAATAGATGAAGTTTTTATTAATATTGAATTATTAATAGTGAAATCTTCTATTTTCTTTTTAAACTCTGGCGAAATAATGATTTCTCTATCCCCATTTGCTATTATTCCTTTGACAACTAAATTTTCTACTACTAAATTACTTTTGGAATAACTATTTTCAATAATTTCTAAATTAAATGGTTTATTAACATAAATAGGTTTTCTAATAAGTTCTCTGGAAAAATATGAATCACCTAAATAATATGTATAATCTGCTTCTTGTTTAAAAATGCAATTATAAACATCCAAAGAAACATATATTTCATTACCCGTTGGTTTAATTTCACTATATTCATTTACATATTCTACATCATTAAAATACTTACTTTTTCTATTTTGATAGAGGTTGAAGCCAAAAGAATGCACAACATTATATTCAAGATTATCTCTTTGGACTTTTACTTGAAATTGATAACTTGAATTCCCAACTCCAAAGGATGATAAATTCATGTTATCATATATACTATTTTCAGTTTTAAAAACTAATTTTTCAATTTCATCATGAGCTTTATCATAAGCAACAGTTTCAATA
>CANQVC010000075.1 GCA_947627195.1 uncultured Bacilli bacterium | reverse complement strand
AATTGTGTATATAATGAATCTTTATATATATTTACATCATGATATGTAACAAGTTTTCCATAAACTCCAAATCCCATAAGAACTACCACAAAAAAAATAAACACACTTACCATAACAATTGATGTTAAGACTGAAGTTATTATAACTATAATAATATTGTCTAATCTATTTGATTGTTTTTTGTTATTAGTATTATTAATCATCTTTTATTACCTAAAATTGTTTATCCTTTTTTATGAAATTGTTTTAGTAAATTAATATCATTTTGCATTTGAACATATTTACTGTTTTTTTTAACTTTTATTTTTCTCGTTTATTTAAATATCTAATCAATCCAAAAATCTAAAATGTCACTAGAATCGCAATCAAATGCATCTACTTCAAATTCAACATAACCATCTTGTAAGAAAAAATTAAAGCCATCTGGATAGTAATATTCCAAGCTTATGATAAAATCAAAAACTTTAATTAATGCTTTTTGATGATCTTCTATGGTACCACAAACTTTATAATTATAATTATACTTTTTATCTGTTTGTATATAATAATTTCTATTTTTAGAAATAATTAAATCGATGGTTCCAGCAGATGAACAAGCATATAGTGCCTTTACTGACATTCCAACCTTTGGTTCTTGATGAACAAGCAGAATACCTCTGCACCTTATTTCATGAGAGCCATCAGAGACAAGATATTCAGCATAATTATAATTAAATTCAAGAATTTTACTTATTTTCATTTTAATGTCCTCCATATATATTTGGTAGTGTTATTAAACGCAAATAATAAAGAACTAAATTTTATACCTCATCAAGATCAGAATGCATCACTAAATTATTATTAAAATATTTAAATAATTTATATCATATATTGATATAAATCTACATACATTTGAATCATAATATCTAGATTTACAATAATATAATTCAGTTTAAATATTAAAACTATATTTGTTGAATGATTGTATATTAATAATATTAATTATTTTATTTCAAATAAGTTTTTCATTTAAATTTCTATATTTTTCTATTATTTCAAGTAACAAGTTTAATTTTTTATTAAAGCCTCGTTCAACAGAATTGTTATTATGTTGGCTAATTAAAATATATAGTTCTTCGTTTCTTAATGCATATGAAAAATTAGATTGAAACTTAATATCAACCAAAATGCAATAAGCATAATCAAATAACGCTTGATAATAATCTATGATATTAACATCTAAATATTGTTCATTAGATTTTTCATCAAAATAATCTGGAACCTTGCAATTAATAAATTTTTTTGCAACTTTTTTCTCTTTTGCAGTATAAGTCATACATATATCTTCGTTTTTAGTAGACTTATCATATGAAGCTTTAAATATATAATAAAAGCCATTAATTTTTTTAATGATTGTATTTTTAGTTCTAAATATATTTACAATTGCCGCTATTAGCCATAAAATGCCATGTCCCAGTCCTAATAATACAAACGTTGTCACTGCTCCAACAATTATTTCCTTCAGCCCAACCCATTCTGGTACAGATCCACCACCAGTTAGAATAATCAATACACATAATAAACAATATTTAATAAATTCCCACATTATTTATCACTCCTAAAAATTATTGGAAATAGAAAGAAAAACACCCCTTGTGAAGCGAATGACTCCAGTTTTTACAGAAGGAATTTTCCATAATTTAGATATAATATTGGGAATTTTTTTAAAATCATTATTGTCTTTTGATTCAAATTTAGATTTTATTTGTGGTACATACTTTCCTGCTAATTGAACGGCACCAGAAATTAACAAAGAACCTCCTAAAGATATCATTGTTTCACTAAATGTTTCATTTTGATTCCAACTAGTTAGTAATGATTCACCTCCAGCAACAGCTAATTTTCCTGCCACTGCCCAGCCACCTGCTCCACCTGTTATACCTACAACTAATCCATATGCTTCACCAGCTAATGTTGAAATGGCAACTTGTGTCCAATCAACTTCACCATTATCACTCAGTTGATCTAAAACATCTATTCCTCCAGATACAAGACCACCAGTTAACATAGCAGCCCCTACAGTGGCAATTATCGTGCCAGAAAAGAAACAAGTCATTACGGCAGCTGCAACAAGCCCAGTAATTGCTAATCCACCAACAAGTTTTTTAGCCCATTTAGGCATATCCCCAGATTCATCAGAATACATCACAGGATTATTATTACAATATATAAATAAATTTAAACCATTAATAATTTCAGTATCTAAATAATTTATATCATCTATTGATATAAATCTACATACATTAGGATCATAATATCTAGATTTACAATAATATAGTCCTGTCTCAAATGATTTATATCGAGTATCCTCAACAAAGATTAACCTATAAACTTATAGACAATCTTTATTTCTCTAAATTTTGTACCATTAATAACTTTCACATAACCTATTATTATATGTGAAATTAAATTATTAATGATTTCAGGAGTTAATTCTTCAAAGTCAATATATTTTTTTGCTATTTGTTTGAACATTTCTATATTAGCTTCAGTCTTATTCTCCTGAGTAAGTTTACTTTCAATTTCACTTAGTTGTGAGTTTAACTTCTTTTGTTCATCTTGATAATTATCTAACATCTTTTGATAATTACTTCCACTTAATTTTTCATTTATTAAATCTTCATATAATCTAATAATGATTGCATCAATTGTATTAAGTCTTGTAACAATTTTGTTTTTCTCACTAACTAATTTCTTAAATTGTTCATCAGTATCTACTTTCTTAATAATGTTATTTATAAACTCATCACTATTTAATTTTAGTGTTTGCATTAGTTCTTTTAACTTAGATTTAACTATATCATAAATTTCTTGATAACCTATTGTATTAGGTTCCTTATCTAAGCCATATTTGACAAAATTACCAACGCATCTATATCTCCATACCATCTCACCATTTCTTCTTTTATTGTAAAATAAATTAAATGGTCTTCCACAATTTTTACATTTTAATATTCCTTTAAATAAATTGGGGTGGTTATGTCTATTTGGTCTTTGCCTATGTCTAATTAATTCTTGAACATGTTCAAAGTCACATCTCGATATAATTGATTCATGGATATTTTTAACTATAATATGTTCTTCTTTTGGAACCTTTGTACGTTTTTTGGTTTTATAATTTTTAACTTCATATTTATGATTTTCCATATCTCCAACATAAACAATATTTCTTAAAATTGCACCTACTGTAACTGTATTCCAAGTTTCAATATCATAATGCTTAAACATTTCTTTTCTTGTTTTGGTAAGTTTAGTAAATCTTAAATCACCTTTACTAGCTTTATAAATACTTGGAGGCATAATACCTCTTTTATTTAATTCTCTAGT
>CANQVC010000074.1 GCA_947627195.1 uncultured Bacilli bacterium | reverse complement strand
AGGAGGTTTATTTTTTAAAGACTCAACGCTAAAGCTTAACCGAACCCTCAGACTATCTGAGGGTTTTATTCACACAATAAACGCCGCATTATTAGTGCGACGATTTTATCTTATGGAGCGATTGTGGAAGATATCTACAACTTTCACTCATAACGATTTGATATATAAAATATCAATCATTAATAATATTCTAACACATATTACCTTAAATGTCTCGAGAAAATTAGCAAATTATGGTAAAATATATGCGTAATATTTCTAAAAAAGAGGTGTTTAGTTATGAAATTAAATAAAATAGTTATAAATAATTATAAATCAATTGGTGAAACAGAAAATATTTTAACAATAGAAGATATAAATATAATAATTGGTAAAAATGAATCTGGCAAAACTAATATAATCGAAGCTCTTAGTAATATTGATATATCTGGAATAAATAACAAAAACTTTTTTGAAAATAAAAATAAGATAAATAGGAAATCACCAACTTTTGAGTTGGAACTAGAACCCTATACTAGTGAAAAAAAAGATTTTAATAAACTAGAAAAGATGAATATTATTATAAAATCTAATTTTGATATTTCATTTTCAGGTGGATATATTTGGTATGTAGAAAATGATAAGAAATTTAATGAAGCTAAGCAAATAATTAATGACATTGTTGAAAACAATAACATTTCCTTTTCTGATCAACAAGCCAAAATTGATTTTGAATCATTAGTTAATTCCATAAATAATGCTAATAAAAAAGTATTTATTAATTTTTCGTATATCAATAAAATAATTGAGCGATTAAGTAAAAGCACTTTTGAATTTAAAGAAGAATTAATAAACAGTTTGAAATATTGTATAAATTATCTAAATGAATTTCATAAACTTTTTCCTACTTTCTTTTATATTGATAATCAGATTTTAAATACTGAATACACTAGAGATCAAATTGAAGAAGATGGAAATGATGTAAGAATGCTAGATGCATTATTAAATGTAGCAAAAATTCCTGTTGATTTAGTTTTGGAATATTGGGATTCGCCAGATGTTGCAACAGAAAAACAAATTGAGAAAGAAATTAACATGTTATTAGAAAAAAATATTTCAAAAAAGTTTAATGAATTTTATTCACAAGAGCAAATATCTTTTGAAGCTACATTTAATAATAAGTCTGTTACATTTTTATTAAGCACGACTGATACTTATTTATCTTATTCTGAACGAAGTGATGGATTAAAGTGGTATTTTAATTTATTTTTAAAGATGCAAAATGCCGATTTAGATAATTATAATGTTATATATATTATGGATGAGCCTGGTACTAAACTTCATGTAAATGCTCAAAAAGAATTACTTACACTTTTTAAGGATTTAACACAAAATTGTAATCAAATTGTTTATACAACGCATTCACCATATATGTTAGATCAAGATAATCTTAGTTATATAAGACCAATTGTCAAGGATAATGAAGGATATACTCATATATACAATAAATATAACTCTATTCCTAATTCTACCAGTAAAATGGATACTTTAACTCCAATATTAGAAACTATTGGTATGGATTATAAATTTAATTTTGGTCCTTCTTTAACAAAGATTAATGTTATAACTGAGGGCCCATCTGATGCTAATTATTTAAACGCATATATGCATCAAAAAAGAGTTAAAAAGGCAGATAGGCCAAATATAATTCCTTCTTCTGGAGTAAATAATATTAACAAGATTGTTTCTATATTAATTGGTTGGGGATGTGAATATTTTATATTGTTGGATAACGATAAACAAGGGAGAGATGAGTATTTAGTATTAACTAAAAATCTTTGTGTTCCAATCGAAAAAATATGTTTTACTGATGGAACGAATAATTACAATACAAAAATTACACACGATATAGAAAAAATTTTTAGTAAAATTGATTTTGATAAATATATAGATAAGCCTGATTATAAAGAATTTAAAAACAACTATTCTAAAACATTTATGAATGATGTCCTATCTAATAAAGTAGTAATGACTGATGATACTATCAAGAATTTTGATATCATTTTTGATAAAATTTGTTGTTCAAAAAAATGATTAACATTGGGAGGTCTTGTAAGTGAAGAAAAACTATCTAAAGAATAATAAAGAATTAATGCTACAATATAATTTTGCTAAAAATAAAGATTTGCAGCTAAATGAACTTACTTTAGGTTCAGATAAAAAAATATGGTGGAAGTGTTCTAAAGGTCATGAATGGCAAGCAAGTATAGTTAATAGAAATAGAGGAACAAGTTGCCCTTATTGTTCTGGAAGACAAGCTATTATTGGCTATAATGACCTCATGACGACTTATCCAGAATTAGCGAAAGAATGGAATTATGAAAAGAATGGTAATTTAAAACCTAATATGGTAATGGCTAATAGTGGAAAAAAGGTATGGTGGAAGTGTTCTAAAGGACACGAATGGCAAGCAACCATAGATAATAGAAGTAGAAGTAGAAACTGTCCTTATTGCTCAAATTATAAAGTATTAACTGGATATAATGATTTAGCAACAGTTAATCCAAGCGTTGCAAAAGAATGGAATTATGAAAAGAATGGCGATTTAAAGCCTAATATGATAACAGCAAATAATGAAAAAAAGGTATGGTGGAAATGTTCTAAAGGGCACGAATGGCAAGCAACTATAATTAATAGAAACAGAGGAACAGGTTGCCCAATTTGCTCAAATCAACAAGTGCTTAAAGGATACAATGATCTAGACACAATTAATCCAACATTGGCAAAAGAATGGAACTATGAAAAGAATGATAATTTAAAACCTGATATGGTAATGGCAAATAGTAGTAAAAAAGTATGGTGGAAATGCTCCAAAGGTCATGAATGGCAAGCAGTGATATCTTCAAGAAATGCTGGAAATAATTGCCCTGTATGTGCAAAAGAATTACAAACTTCCTTTCCTGAACAAGCAATTTATTTTTATATAAAAAGGTTATTTCCTGATGCTATAAATGGAGACCATCATTTGAAAATGGAATTAGATATCTATATACCATCAAAAAAAGTTGCTATTGAATATGATGGAATGTTTTGGCATAAAAATTCAAAAAGTGATGAAAGAAAAAATAAACTTTGTAGAGAAAACAAGATTTTTCTTTTTAGAGTAAAGGAAAATTTAAAATACGAAAAATTAGAAAATGATTTTTTAAGAATCATCCCATGTGCATATTCTGATGCTGGAATAAAATCTGCAATAGAACTTATAACTAAATACTTAGGAAAGAATATAGATGTTAACTTAGATAGAGATCGTGCTGTTAATGTCAATACCTAAATGTACAAAAATGGGAATTTATTCATGTACAAAAATGGGAATATACCAATGTTCAATA
>CANQVC010000073.1 GCA_947627195.1 uncultured Bacilli bacterium | reverse complement strand
TAATTATACACTTTTTATTAAAAAAAGAAAATATAAATTAAATTATTTATTTTAATTTTATTAAATCTATGATATAATAAGCAATGTTAATAATAAACAAAGGAGAATTTTAAAGATTATGGAAGAAAACAAAGAAAAACTTCAAGAAAATATTGAAGAAAATGAAAATAATCAAAATGATAATGAAGTTGTATCAGTAGATGAAACTAAAGAAGAACATGTAAAATATACGGGCAAAAAAGTTAAGATGTTTATTCGTTACGATTTTAAAGCAATGAAATATTATCAAAAATATGTATTGGTTTATCGTAGAAAATTTCCAATTGTTTATTTCATCTTAGGACTTTTATCATTTGTCTTTGCTGCTTATGAAATATATCAAGGATTCGCAAGTGAGGATATTAATACTTTTGGAATTATAATTGGCGCTTTATTTGTTTTTATGGGTGCTTATTTTATATATTCAACATTTGCATTCGATTCAACAATCGACAAAAGATTAATGCAAATGTTTAATCATCGTAAGCCTGCTGAACAATTTGTGGAAATAAGAGATGATAAAATTTTATTAACACCTGCTGATAAACCAGATGATGAACCATTTCCATATGATTGGGTTTATGTTACTGAAATTCATGAAATTCCTGAATATTTCTATGTTTATATCGGCAAAACACCATTAATTATACCTAAAGATCCAAATTGTATTACTGAAGGAACATATGAAGATTTAGATGCAATTTTAGATGACAAAATAAAAACTAAAAAATATAAAAAAATAACAAAAGAATTAGTTAAAAAACCAATTACATATGTTCATCCTGAATTTGACCCAGATGATGCTGATGAAGTTCAAAATGAAACAATTGAAGTAAATAATGAAAATGAAACAGTTGAAGTAAAGCAAGAACAAGAAAATAATGATACAGAAAATAAACAAGAATAAAAATGATTAAAACCCAATTTTCTTATCAAGAAGATAATATGAAATCTTTCTTTCGTTTTCATTTAAGTAAAAAATCAAATGTTAGATGGTTATATTATGCTTTAGCTGGATTATTTTTAATTATCGCCATTATTGTAGCATTCGTCATTCATAAATTATTAATGGGATTTATTATGATAATTGCTAGCTTAATTATGGTTTTAATATATCCTCTTCGTGTTAATTCTTTAGCAAAAAAAACAGCTCAAGCCAAATATAAAAGACCTGATGAAGAAATTGTTTTTGATGAAGATAAAATTATTCATTATTCTGATAAAGGTAATATTAATTATTCATATAATCAAATTTTAGAAGTAGATGAAACTAAAAAATATATATATTTTTATATTTCTAAAAATGGTGCTTTAATTGTGGAAAAAGACAAATTAAAGGAAGATGAATATAATTTATTAATTTCATTAATTGAAAAAAAACAACTTAAACATTTTCGTTATTCTTTATAAAATGCTTCTTTTACTAGAAGCGTTTTTTAAATTTTGTTTACTTTTTATATATTTTGATATATAATACAAAATGGTGATAAAATATGGACATAAAATTAATTCAACTAAAAAAATCTAAAAAAACAAATCAATTTATATCTAAATTAGAACAACCAGATATTTATACTAAAGAAGAAAAAATAAAAATATTAGAACAACATTTTTCTTTTTTAGGATTACAATTAATAGAAACTAATTATTGTTTAGTTAAAGATACAAACCAAATTGTCGATGCTTTATTATTAGATGAAGATTATCGTTTAGTTGTCGTTGAATATCGTTTTGGTAAATGGGGACGAACTATTCAAAATGGTCTTTTATATTTAGATTATATTAAAGAACACATTAGTCAATTCAAATTACTTATTGGTGATAAGTTTGGTAAAGATGTAATTAACCAAGTAACATATAAACCTCGTTTATTAATAATTGCTGATACATTTCATTTATTTGATGCTATTGCCATTCAAAAAATGCCTTATTTAATTGAAACAATCAGTTTTCATTTTATTGGTTCTCATCTTATATTTGAAAAGCATTTCCAAAGTAAAAATATTGATTATATTTATAATTCATCAAATATTAAAAAAGAAAATGAAAATTTATATCAAGAATTAAGAGATACTTTATTAGGACTAGGTGAAGAAGTTGTGGAAACAAATTTTGGTTATTACGCTAGTTATCGTAAAATAAAGCCTTTCCTTGTCGTTACTTTTGATGATGATTTAACTATTCATTTAAAGAAAGATAAATATATAATTCATTCTAGTGAAGATATTGAAAAAATTCTTCCTTTTATGGAAGAGGCATATGATGCAGAATAAAGATTATTATATTAAAAATCTTCATATTATTTATGAAGATAATCATTTATTAGTTATCGAAAAACCAATTGATGTTTTATGTCAAAAAGATGATACTAATGATTTTGATATTAATGATATTGTGAAAGAATATTTAAAAAATAAATATCAAAAAAATGGTAATATATATTTAGGATTGGTCCATCGGTTAGATCGCCGAGTTGGTGGTATATTAGTACTTGCTAAAACTAGTAAAGCTGCTAATAGATTAAGTAGTGATATAAAAAATCATCAATGGATTAAACAATATTTAGTTAAAGTAAAAGGTAAAGTAGAAAAAGATGGAGAAATTTCTTTATGTATAAAGAAAGACGAAAACAAAAGAAAAGCTTATGTTGATATTGATGGTAAACCATCTACTTTAAAATATCGTGTTTTATCATATGATCAAAATGATACTTATATATTAGTTGATTTAATTAGTGGAAGATTTCATCAAATTCGTTGTAGCTTTGCTTATATAAATCATCCTGTCATTAATGACTTTAAATATGATAATACATTAAAAAAAGAAAATAATAAAGAAATAGGATTATGGTGTTATTCTATTGCTTTATTACATCCTATTTCTAAAGAAAAAATTATTTTTCAAGAAATGCCTAAAGGTATAATATGGCATAATCTCAAAATAAAAGACTAGAAATGAAGAATATCTTTATTTCTAGATTTTTATTATATAAAAAAGAGCACAAAATTAATTGTGCTCTATCTTTTCTTATTTTGTTTTCTTTTCTAAACGTTTATTGAATTTTTCAACTCGTCCAGCTGCTTGAACAAACTTTTGTTGTCCTGTATAGAATGGATGACATTTAGAACATGTATCGACACGAATTTCTTTTGCTGTAGAACCTGTTTCAAATGTTGCTCCACATGTACTACATGTTACAGTAACAGTGTGGTAATTTGGATGAATTCCTTTTTTCATTTTGTTTACTCCTTCCGCCATGGTCTTGGTAACCATAGTAAGTTTTTATACTGATATATTATATAATATTTAGGAGTGAATGTCAAGTATTTTTTGTATTATTA
>CANQVC010000072.1 GCA_947627195.1 uncultured Bacilli bacterium | reverse complement strand
CTTGAATATTCATTTGTCCATTATTATATGTCTTTGATAAATGATTTATTTCTAGCATTTTATCAACTCCTTTTTATAATGTATAATATAAACAATTTTATTAAACAATTGTCACATTAACTTTTATTACAACACGAGGGTTATATTTATATTTTCCTGTTATTATCACATTACCAGTTGTATTTGAAATAATAGTTCCATACGTTGATACAGTGGCAATTGATTGGTTACTTGATGACCATATATAATCTTGATTAAAATTGTATGGTACTTTTTCAGATGGTAATTCAATTAAAGTTGGAGTACCACGATTTACTTCCATATCAAATTCAACATTAATTGGCGTAGTTTTTGTATCATGTAAAATAGTAAATGTATACTTAAAGAAAATGCTTTTATCATATTTATATATAGCTGTTATTGTTACATCATAATCTTTTTCAGTATTTAATGCTAATACTGTACCATATGCAGTAACCATAGCAATATTAGGATCACTTGATTCCCAATCATAATCTAATCTAGACGCTGATGGTGTATTTTCACTTAAATACAAACATCTTGTAAATCCTTCAGTAATTGTTGAACCATGAAATTCTCCATCATTAATTAAATATTCACTACCACTTGAATAATAATCAACCAATAATCCTTGATTAATATCATAATTTGAATTAATTTTTCTCTGAATTGAAATTCTAACATCACCACTGGTTAGAATGTTACTAAAAGAAATTCTTAAATAATAAGTTCCTTGATTTAAATTAATCTCTTTTAATATTGTACTTGAATCATATGTCTCATTTTCACTATATATCATATTCATATGAAAATCAAATAATTTTACAGAAAACAAAGGATTATTAGATGAATTAATATTAGTTGCTATAAAATCAAATATTCCTGAATTTAAGAATTTGATTTTATACATTATATTACTTCCTTTTTGAATTGATTCTTCACTTTTATATGAATTTTCGAACACAATTTCTTTGGAAATATTTGGTGTATAGACTTTTACATAAAATAATGCATCATCACAACTTTTATTCTCTGTATGAGGAAAATGTAATGTATCTACTGTAGAATTAGAATTACTATTAATAGAATCATTGTAATAAGGTGTATTATCACCAGTATGTTCATATAGTCCACCTTTTCCCCATTTAGATATCATAGTTACATTTTTTAAAGTATATAAGTTTTCAGGGTCAAATGTACCTTTGATTTCAGTAATAATTCCCGAATGTCCTAAATAAGGAATAAAATTATTTAATATTTTTTTGCTATCATCTGTATATTCTAATCTAACACGATAATAACAAATAATATCACCAACATGCGCCATCGCAGTTTCAACATAACTACCATCATTAATATATTCTAAGACATCTTTATCACTAATAGTATAATGATTATTTTCATAATCTTGATTATACCAAGCATAAGAATGTGAATTATAGAAAGCAGTTGGCTCATCCAACTTTACAGCTCCTTTACGAATATATGGATATTCATTACTATTATAATACAATATTTCCAAGTCACTCATTTCAGAAGATACTTCTTCAGAAGGAACAATTGTTTCATTAGGAGTAATAGGAGAATATCTGATAATAGCTTGGATATTTACATCTAATGAAACACTTCCTAAAATTAACGCAACTAAAACAAATAAAATAACTAAAACTTTACTTCTTATTTTTTTCATTATTTTTTCCTTTCATTAATAATTTTACGAAATAGATAAAATAGATTCTATTGGTTGTTTTTTCTTTAATTTAATAAGTGGTAATATAATTGATATCAATCCTAGTACAAGTGACAAAACAAATACTACAACGAGAAAAATTGGTTCTATATAAAATGTTAATACTTTTTCAGCATACTTTCCATATACAAGATTATTACATATGTGTACAATAATTGTACATAAAATAACACTGAAAATATAAGAAACGATAGTAATAAACAAAGAATGTATAATGAAAATGTACCCTATATCTTTCTTTTTAACACCTATAGATTGTAATATACCAAAATTTTTTATTCGATCATATACTAATCCACTATAATAATAATAAACAAAAGCTATGAACATAATGCTCAAGGCAATAAGTGATAAGTTTATAACTTTAAGTGCATTATTAAACATATCAGGTGATTCATCTAATATGTTAAAGATTTCATTAGAACTTAGAAAATGAAAATGTTTATAAGGAGCTGAAATTACATCACCCAAATTTAATAAATTTTCATCATCTATTCTTTTATTGTTTAAATTGATAATTTTAATATCTATATTAAAATTTTTTGTTAAAGGAATTATATAACACGTGTATAACTTTTCCTCAATTAATGTTGAGGTAAGATTATAACAAATATCAAATATTTCATTTGACATATAAATTGTCGTTTTATCATTAATTTCTGAACCAACATCATAAACTCCCCATATATTAAAATTATCTATTTTAGGTAAATATTTTTGAGTTAAGTCATCATTGAAATAAAAATCATCACTAAAATATCCTAAATTCAAATTAATTTTTCCATGATTTAATACCCTTTGTTTCTGAAAGAAATTACGGAAATATTCTTTGTTATATTCTGGTTCATATTCATTAATTTCTGAATTCATAATATATTCAGCATATTCTTGTTCTGTTGGAAAAGGAATATTTCCATTATGCGGAAAATACGAACTATTAATATTATTTTTTATTAAAGTAAATAAATCTTCATCATCAATTAAAATATACGTAAAATTGATGGGAAATAAAATAGCATTTTGAGGTTTCTCATCATATAAAAATATTATATTCTTATTGGCTAATTCTTCTTCACAATCTTCAATTCTTAAGCATTTATAATCATAACCATCTGAAATAGGAAATCCATTTCTATTACCTGCTAAAAAACAAATATGCTTATTTTGTTGAGTGACTTCTTCAATAAAACTTGAATGAACATATAAAAGATTATGTAATCCAGAAAATATTTTACATGCAAAAGTATCTGTGTAGTACGTATCATATAAGTCACTTCCTAAAACATGATCATATGGCTCTATTAAATTTTTATATTTTTCAATATTTAAATTAGTATCTAATATTCCAACTATAGTAAATTCTTTATTGATTTCTTCATAACTTCTTATATAATTGATTTCTAATTGTTTTCCTATTAAATCATTATATTTTGTAATCTCATATTCTTTACCTTTATACTTATATCCAAATTGTTTAAAGTTTTCAAATAAATATTCAGTAATTACTATTTCATTTTCATTTTGTGGTAAAGAACCATGTAATTTCATATTATATTTATTTATAAAATTTTCATCAATTATTACTGTTCCACCTATAATAGTCGAATAGAAGCTAGTATTCGCATATCGATTTGAATATGAGAAATTATAATCCTTAGAAAAATTTTGAATTACTTTCTCACCTGAAAGATAACGATATACTACATCACCATTATTATTAGGTAGTTGTTCATTAATATAATCAATATCGTTATTATCCATTTTTAATGATAATAATTCTAAGTCGTATCTACTATTTTCCATATTGTAACTTTCATTCGAAAAGGCTTGATAAGAATCAGAACTACAATCAACATTATTTTGAAAAAAATATTGTTTATAATATGAAATATAATCAACATCATTTTTATACATCGATTTTAAAGCAACACTATTATAATTCTTATTAACACATGAAAGAGATACTAATAACATTGTTAATGTTACAATGAAGATAAAGAATACAATAATTAATCTTTT
>CANQVC010000071.1 GCA_947627195.1 uncultured Bacilli bacterium | reverse complement strand
TTTAACTGTCTTTTTAAAAATTATTAGATTTATAAATTATCACAGAGCCCCATTCGAGGCAAACTCGGGTTATATCATATTTTTCAAAAAAGTAAATATAAAACATATTATTTATCACATTTAATGTTTTTTATTAGTAAAATTATTCTTTAATATTTTTTTCATTTTCAATAATATTATCATCTAAAATGATATTATCATCTTTGATGATATTATCATGTTGGATATTATCATCTATAATGATATTATCATCTATAATGATATTATCATCTTTGATGATATTATCATGTTGGATATTATCATGTTGGATATTATTCTTTTTAGATTTTTTATTTTTCTTTGTGTCAGTTACTGATGTCAATTTTATTCTCAACAAATATGAAAATCCAACAGAAACAAAACAATTAAAGCAAAGAGACACAATACCTGATATTAAATATTCTCCTGTAAAAGATGAAATCCATAAATGTGGATACAAAAATATAAAGAAATTATAACCAAAATCTTCAACCCATCTTACATCTCTAAATAATATAAAAATCAAACAATAAAATGGTAATGGAATTAAAAATCTTAAAAAGTGTGCTTTAGAAGAATATAAAACATCACGGTCAAACGAATCAACAAAAATACTAACATTTAAAAGAATAAATATAATACATGCAACAATTGATTCTAACATTAAAGGTGTTATTGCTTTAGGTAAAAAAGCAAATATAAATGTTTCTAAAATAATCATGATAAATTTCATAAAAACAACTGAAGCAATTGTAATTCCAGGAATTGCAAATATAAATTTTGTTTTGTCGAATACGTTATATGCAACATGTCCGATTGCGGAAAAAACTGCAATAATATTAGCAAAAATCGTATCAGTTTTTGATTTTTCTTTTTTTACAGTCGGAACTTCATACATTTGATTAATTATACTAACAAAATCTCTTTTAGGAGTTTCAGAAGATTCTAATTTAATTTTACCATCATGAACAATTGTAAGAAGTTCATCCCAATTTTCATTTTTATAATCATATGCTTTAAAATTTTTTCGAAAATATTCTTCTAATTCATACGAAAAATCTGAAAATGATGAAAAATCAATATCACTAATTTCTTTTGGCATGATCTCACTCCAAATCTGAATATATTTAAATATATAAATTAAATATACTCATTATTTATACATGAATACATTTAATTGATACATTTATTTATTAAATAAAAAATAAATATATTTATTGTTTTATTTATTTTATCAAAAATATTATAAATCAATCTTATTTTAAATGATTTTATCATATCAAAGTAAAATTAAACTTAAATATAATTATTTAATATGATTCTATTTTCTTCTATTGTTATTATATTTTCTTTCTTTAAATGACCTAATGCTTTTTTAAATGAACTCTTACTCATTTTAAAAACCTTTTGAATGACATTAGGATCAGTTTTTTCTGAAAATGGTATAACACCATAATGATTATTTAAATATTCAACAATTATCTTTGCATCAGCATTAATTGATGCTACTTTATCTGTTTGGGTAGTTGCTGTATAATCATCATCATTTTTCTTTAAAACAATTACTTCTACTTCTTCACCTATTCGATATTCTTTTTTTAAATTTGCAATATAAATATAATATATACGATATTCATTATCAACTAAATTAATACCTTGATCTGTTATGCGATAAACATAAGCTTTTACTTTTGTATTAGGTAATAATTCAACAGGATTATTTTGTAATAATAAAATTTCTGCTTTTGATAATAATTTAATATATAATTGATTACCTTTTATTTTTAATTTGCAACAAACAAAATCATTTGTTTGAGGCATTAATTTTTCAGGTAAATCATCACTTGATAATAATATATCTCTTGATATACCTATATTTATATAAGCACCTGTATTGGTACGATTTACGACTTGACACATTGCTCCTTTCTCAATTGTAATTTTAGGAATAGCACATGTTGCAGCTATTCTTTTCATTTTATCACAATATAGAAATGCTTTTAATTTATCTTTTTCTTTAAAATAATTACCCATACATTCATTATGATGTAAAAAATATTCACCTTCATCATCACATATTGTATATCCTAATTTTGTTTCTCTTACTACTTCATATGTCCAAACTAAACCTAATTTCATTTTATCCTCTTCTTTTAATTCTTATTTTTATCATTCTTTTTTTCATAACCAATATGAATAAAATTTTCTCCATATCGGCAATTAATCTCTTTTAATAATTTATGAACATCATATTCTTTTTCCATTTGTGATAAATCATCAAATAATGTATATTGTTTTATTTCTTGTTTATTATCACTTAATCTACCTGCAAATACTCCTAATAAACGAACATTATCACCATCAATATAATAAGTATCAAACAAGTTTTCAACAATCGACCATATAATAAATGAATCATTAGTTGGTTTTTCTAGTCCTTTACTTCTAGATATTTGATGAAAATCCCCATATTTAATTTGTATACCAATATTTAATGCACAGACATTTTTTTCATTCATTTGATTAATTACATCATTCATTAATATTTTTAATGTTGTTTTCATTGTTCTTATATCATTAGTATCATAATCAAATGTTATTGATCTACTTATCGATGAAACTTCGTCATTTCCTTCATATTGAACTAAAGAATTATCTTTGCCATTACTATATTCAATTAATGAACTTGCCATTGCTTTACCAACTGTATCAATTAATAATGAAATATTTTGATAATTTGCTAGATCACCAATTGTATTAATACCAATCGCATTTAATTTGGGAGCTGTTTTTTTACCAACACCATACATATCTTTTATTGGTAATGGCCAAAGCAAAGAATTAATTTCTCTTTTACGAAGTATTGTTATACCCATTGGTTTCTTCATATCAGATGCCATTTTAGCTAAGAATTTATTAGGGGCAATACCAATACTACAAGGTAAATGATATAAATTATATATATCATCTTGGATTTTATGTGCCATATCCATTACATTATATTTTATTGATAAATCAGTCATATCTAAGAAACCTTCATCGATTGACATTGGTTCTATTTTATTAGTTATTTTATATAAATAAGCAAAAAATTTCTTTGAATATTCTTGATAAAGTTCTATATGAGGTTCGATAATTATTACATTAGGACAAAGTTTTACAGCATCTCTTACTAACATTGTTGTATAAATACCATATTTTCGTGCAACATAATTTGCGGTTAAAATAATACTTTTACGTAAAACATCATTTTTCGCAATAATTACTGGTTTATCTTCTAATTCTCTTCTTGAAGCTATTTCACATGATGCAAAAAAGCAATTCATATCAATATGAAAGATAACATGATAATTAGGTTTTTCAACTTTATTTTCTTGCATATAAAAGCTCCTCATTATATAATATTAATTTCATATATATTTATTATATCATAAATTGATAAGAAAAAAAATATAAATTAATGTTTATTTTTTTTAAAATCTATGATATAATAAGGTAAGAATAAATGAGGTGTAACAATGTCAAACAAAAAGAAAGTAAATAAAAACGAAAAAGACAATAAAAAGCCATTTATAAAAACTAAAGCAAAAATGGACAATTCTGTTGAAGTGGAATTAACAAAAAGTCCAGCAAAAACAACAGGTGGTAGAATTCTTGTTTGGGTAATTGCTATTGGAACAATTTTAGTTCCTGTTTGTGCCCGAGTTTGACAGTTATTGTGCTACAAAAATTAATTTATGCAGAAATCATTAAAAAAACACCTAAATATGGCTA
>CANQVC010000070.1 GCA_947627195.1 uncultured Bacilli bacterium | reverse complement strand
CAACAACACCATCTCTAGGTAAGAAAGCAACATCTACAACTATTGGAAAAGCACAAAAGATTGTTATTTTAAGGAATAATAACGATTTTCTATAAAAAATAATGCCTAAAATGGCTTTTAGAGAAGATTAATTTTAAAAAGATGGGTAATTCCTAATTAATCTTTTTCTAAAGCCACTTAAAAAAGGCTAAAAGGAGGTAAATATGAGTTGTATTGAAAATATTAATCGTTTTATTATTCCCAATGATGTAATTGCCTTATTAACTCAAATATATAAATATATTGGTAAAAATGATATATATAAAAAAATATCAATGCCTGATATGAATAGGATTATTGAACAAACAATTGAAAAAGATTCTTTCTATCTAGGAAAAATAATTAAGCTAGATATTACTGATCCAAGATTACATTTATTAATAACTAAAAATGCTGTTGCAAAAAATAGAGAAGAAAATATTTTATTGAATATAAAAGAAATGATTTCAGATATTCAATTAAAAGGAGATAATTATTTAATCCAATCTAATAATCAATTAAATTTAATAAATTACATTTATCAAAATCAATATATTAAATTCGATGATGAAAAAAAATTAGGTATAGGTAAAGTTAGTAAAAGAAATGAATTAGATAAATATAATAAAATAATGGAAGAGCAAAAAAATCAAGTTGAACCAATATTTGTAGCTTTAAATTATTTTATTGATTTTTATAATTTACAACCATTCACTAATAATAATAAAATAATATCTTACTTAATGTTATATTTATTATTACTTAGATCTGAAGTACATTGTTTTAAATATATAAGTTTCTTTGAAGTAATTTATAATGATTTAGAAACAATGGAAGAAGGAATTCTAGATGCAAGCTTTAATTGGAATGAAGGAATTCCTCAAATATTTACATTTGTTAGATATATGTTAAATATGATATTACAATGTTATAAAAATACAGATAAGATTGTGAAAGAATATGAAATTGATTCAAACATTAATAAATCTGATAACATTGAAAATACAATTAATTCATTTCAAGGAAATATATTTACAAAAGATGATATTCGTATAGTTCATCCATATGTAAGTGAATCAACTATTAATAGAGCTTTAAAAAGATTAAGAGATGAAAAAGTAATTAAACCTTTAGGTAAAGGTAGAAGTGCTAAATGGATGAAAATATCATCTATATAAAATAAATATATCCAAACAACAGATCATATTGATTAATTGTTTGGATTTTTTATTATTGACCTTTAAATTTAAGTTATAGTCAACTTTATTATATTTAACTTGTATGATTTAGATCTAACTGATATAATAAATTGTAGCTTAAATTATGGAGGTATAATATGCAAGAAGAAGAAATTAAATCAATTTATACAGGCGGTGTATTTGGCTTATTAGGTATAAGGATTTTATCTTTATTAATCACACTTTTCACTTTAGGTATTGCTTTACCTTGGGCTTTATGTTTAAAAGAAAGATATATTGCTAGTCATACAATTATTGACAATAAGCAATTAACATTTGATGGAACAGGAGCACAATTATTTGGTAATTGGATAAAATGGGTGTTATTATCTATTATTACGTTTGGTATATTTATTTTCTGGTTAACTAATAAAAAGAAGAAATGGGTTATTAAACATACTCATTGTGTAAGTAATAATTAAAATATTAAAATTAAGAATGAATTTAAATCTTATTTTTATAATTAATCTAAAACAAATAATTAAATTCAAACAAGAAATATAAAATATTAATTGTTTGGATTTTTTTATTTCAATTATAGACAATATGCACAATTAACATTTAATGAAAGAAACATGAGCTCAATTATTTAGTAATTGAATAAAATGATGTTATTATCTATTATTACGTTTTGTATATTTATTTTCTGGTT
The DNA here is from genome assembly GCA_947627195.1 of uncultured Bacilli bacterium. Taxonomy (GTDB): domain Bacteria; phylum Bacillota_I; class Bacilli_A; order ML615J-28; family CAG-698; genus CAKOMG01. The sequence continues at coordinate 2,063 of CANQVC010000070.1, read as the reverse complement.
AACTAAAAAAAAAGAAGAAATGGGTTATTAAACATACTCATTGTGTATACAATGATGAATTTAATAAACAAAATAATTATAATATATACAATAATAATATTCAAAATGACTATAATAATATTCAATATATATCAATAAATAATGAAAATAAAAGTCTTTCAATAAGCGGTATGATAATTATTATAATACTAATGATTGATTCCTTTTATCTTTTATTTACTCATTAATTATATTTTATATTCTAATAATTAAGTTCAAACAATGATCTTATCATAGAGATTATTGTTTGGATTTTTTATTATCAAGATATTTTATTTATATGTATATAAAGAATATGTTCATCAAAAACAAGAAGTAGAACTATAAAAAATAAATTATTTAAAAGCAGTAGAAGCAATAAAAAAATATAAAATATAAATATTATTATTATTTAATATATATACAAACTAAACTTAACAATAATTTTATTATTGATTTATAAATATATAGTTACTTTACATAATATTAATATGCTTTAAGAAACAAACAATAAATTAAATTTTATAATGTAAAATGACTATATAAAAAGTTTAATTATTTATTTATGATTAGGTTTATTAATCCTTTTATAATGGCTTATAATGACTTTATAATCGATCAAATTTTATATTTATGATTAGTTGTCAATCTAATAATTTAATGGACTCTAAAATCAATTTAATTCAATTTGTAATAATAAAATAATTTAAGATATACACATATTCGCAGGAAAGTAGTTTTACTACTTATGCTTTTTTTGAGTTTCGAACATATACTAACAACTTCCTATAATATATATTATGTTAAGTATTATATTTATAGGTAAAATGCTGATAAATACATTGTATGGAAAATGTGGATAAATCGCTTGTTTGTAGATTTGTTTTTATATTTTATTATTTATAGCTTTAAAATCGTTTTAATTATTTATTTATGATTAGTTGTCAATCTAATCTTTTATAATGACTTTATAATCGATTTAATTATTTATTTATGATTAGTTGTCAATCTAGTCTTTTATAATGACTTTATAATCGTTTTAATTATTTATTGATGATTAGTTGTCAATCTAATCTTTTATAATGACTTTATAATCGATTTAATTATTTATTTATGATTAGTTGTCAATCTAATCTTTTATAATGACTTTATAATCGGTTTAATTATTTATTTATGATTAGTTGTCAATATAATCTTTTATAATGACTTTATAATCGATTTAATTATTTATTTATGATTAGTTGTCAATCTAGTCTTTTATAATGACTTTATAATCGTTTTAATTATTTATTTATGATTAGTTGTCAATCTGTTCTCTTTGCATTTAATGATCAAATAAATGTTAATCTATTATAAAAAATTGTTGAAAAAAGGGGGGCATTTTCATTGTAAATTATATTTAACCTTAAAATTTCACTTATAATCGTTTTAGAATCAAAATCAATTAACTAATTATCTTTTTAATTTAAATTGATTTAAAGCGAAATTTTAGGCTAATTAAATAAAATATTAATTATTTAATCTAATTTTAATTGTTGAAAAAATTATAAATGAAAATATTTATCATTTTTATAAAATAAAAATAATATTAGTATTATTAATATTATTAATATTATTAACAATTAAAAAAGATAAATATTTTTTTTAATATATAAATTATAAATAGGAAAATTTTCTATAAATTTAACGCAAAATAATTAAATTTATGAATAAGATTATGTAAAAAACAATAAAATATTTGTGTTTAATTATATTCATGATTATTATATGAATATAATTAGTTGACAAACAATTAATAAATATGTAAAATCGATATTTTATAAAATGTTATTATTTTATTATATAAATTTATATAATTTATATTTATCATTCTTCTATTTTCAATTAATATTTTTAGTAAATATTTTATAAAATATTAATAATTACTTATATAAATATACCTTTATAAACAAATTATTATTTATAATTGTTGATTATTAATTAATCATTTCAAATCTTCCCATTTTACCTATGAATCTAACGAATAGACAACATTTTGACATTGA
>CANQVC010000069.1 GCA_947627195.1 uncultured Bacilli bacterium | reverse complement strand
AGATGTTGAAGATATTTTTAAATCAAAATGTAATTTACTTATTTTCAAAGATCAAGCATTGTGTTCTTTATTTTTAGATTTAATTGCTATTTATTATCCTATTCAATGTGCATGTATAAAAAAAGCATCCAATGAATATTATATGGATGCATATGGAATTGATTTTAAAGATTTATTTTTTTCTTCAAATTTAATTAATAAGATTTTACTTCATCAATTGGAAATCGATTCCCAAGCTAGCTAATTTTTGCTCGATATTTTCGTAACCTCTAAATAATATTTCTATATGATTAATTACAGAATAATTTTTGCATAAAGTAGTAGCTAGTAATAAAGCAGCAGAACAACGTAAATCGTAACAATCTAATTCAGCTTGGTGTAAAGGGGTGTAACCATGGATATGAAGAGTTGTATCATTCAAATAAAAATCTGCTCCCATTTTCTTTAATGATACAATATGAGAAAAGCGTTTAGTATAAATTGTTTCTTCTAAATAACTTATTCCTTCAATTTGTGTTCCCAATACTGATATTTGTGGACCCAAATCAGTTGGAAAATCTGGGTATGTCCCTATTCTAATTGAAAAAGGAATTAATGGCTTATTTCTTTTTAAAGTAATAGAACGATGATTACAAGATATTTCACACCCACAATTTTTTAAAACATTTATTAAACTTGTTAAAGTAGTATAATCAATATTGGTAATAGTAATTCCTTTATGCATTGCTCCAAGTATTAAAAAAGTTCCTGCTTCTATACGATCACTTATAATTGTATAATTTGTTTTTTTAAAATGTTTAACACCTTGAATATGTAAACATCTTGTACCAATTCCCTCTATTTTTGCTCCCATGCTTACTAAGAAATTGCAAACATCTGTTACTTCTGGTTCCATTGCTGCATTAGAAATAATAGTTGATCCTTGAATATGAACACTAGCAAGTAAAATATTAATTGTTGCTCCAACTGACGGGAATTCTAATTCATGAGTTGTGGCAATAAGATTACCTTCTATTTTCAAATACTTTTTTGATTCTTTAATTGTTGCATTCATATTACGGAAAGCATCTAAATGATAATTAATTGGTCTATTACCTAAATTACAACCACCTGGATGTAATATTTTTAGTTTTCCCATTTTTCCCATTAAAGCACCAATAAAATAATAAGATCCTCTTAATTTGCTAACTTTCTTATTACGAATATAATTATTAATATTTTTTATTGGGGGAATTATTAAAGTATTATTAATTAATTTTATTTGATAACCTATTGAATTCATAATATCAATTAATAATTTTGTATCTTCAATATCAGGAATATTATTTAAAATAACTTCTTCATCACATAATATACTGGCACAAATAATTGGTAATGCACTATTTTTTGCTCCACTAATCGGAATAACATTTGCATAATATTTGATTTCTTTAACTTTTGCTTTCATATAATACCTCATTAGAGTTTATTCAATTTGATTAAATTTTATGCTTTTTTTTACTTTTATAAAAATCTTTTAAATAACACTTGGCAATATTGATTTTTTATGATAATATATTATGAAGAAGAGAGGTAGCATTAATGAAAACAAGAATTGAAAAAGATGAATTAGGTGAAAAAGAAATACCTAGTGAAGCATATTATGGAATACAAACACTAAGAGCAAAAGAAAATTTTGATATTGTACAAAAACCTATATCACGACAATTAATTAAAGCATTAGCAATTATAAAAAAAGCGGCAGCTAATGCTAATTATGATGCAGGATTAATAAAAAAAGATGTATGTGATGCCATTTGTATGAGCTGTGACGAAATATTAAATGGTAGATTACATGGTCAATTTATTACTGATTTAATTCAAGGTGGAGCTGGAACTAGTATGAACATGAATGCCAATGAAGTTATTGCCAATCGTGCTAATGAAATGCTTGGTAGCCAAAAAGGTTTATATGATAAAGTACATCCAATTGATCATGTCAATTTATCACAATCAACAAATGATGTATTACCAACTGCTGGTAAAATTGCCGCAATTCATTTAACAAAAAAATTACTCGTTGAAATGAAGAAATTATCAAATGCTTATCGCGATTTAGAAGATCAATATAAAGATGTAATTACTATTGGGAAAACTCATTTACAAGATGGAGCATTAATAACATTTGGACAAATTTTTAAAGCCTTAAGATTTAGTGTTGAACGTGATATTAAAAATATAGAATCAGCAATGGAAAGACTTTTAGAAATTAATATGGGTGGTACTTTAGTTGGTACTGGTGAAAGTGCTGATCCTAAATATGTGAAAAAGATTGTGAAATACATTGTTGAATTTTCAGGAGAGAATTTTTATCAATCTAAGAATTTAGTCGATTGTACTAGACATGTTGATAGTTTTTCTTGGCTATCTAAAGCTGTTATGAATTTTGCTTTAAATGTTCATAAAAATGCAAATGATTTAAGATTAATGTCATGTTGTTATAAAACAATTGTCTTACCTGAAATTCAATCTGGATCAGCAATGAATCCTGGTAAAATTAATCCTGTTGTTCCAGAAATGTTAGTTCAAGTTGTTTATTATATGGAAGGTAATGATTTAACAATTTCTCGTTCTGTTGCAGCAGGTGAAATGGAATTTAATGTTAATCTACCAATTATATTTGCTTGTTTATTTGAAAATTTAAATTTCATTCGTCGTGCTATATGTACATTACGTGAAAAATGTTTAGAAGGATTAAAAGTTATTCCCCTAGCAAATCCATTAGAATTAGATGGTGGTATATTAATTGCTTTACAACCAAAATTAGGATATCAAACTTGTAAAGATATTGTATTGTTATCAGCTCAAGAACATCTTTCTATTCAACAAGTTTTATTACAACATGGATATATAACTAAAGAAGAATTAGAAGCAATAATTAGTCAACAAGTACAAATTGCTGCAGGTAAATAAAATAAAAAAAGTACAGAAATATTTAACTGTACTTTTTATTTTATTATAAATTAAATAAAAACATTCTTAATACTTCATTATAATCATTAGAATGGAATAATATACGATCTGTACCAAGCAATGTACAACCAGGATAAAATGAAGCATGGTATGCATCTGTTGGCTTTCTATATTGTATTTCCACATCAAATGATTTAGGCATTCTAACAATATTTTTCTTTAAATCTTTTTCTAATGATTTTTTCACAGTATCTTCAATTTGTTGATTTGTAACATTTGGATGTAAACTTATTACTGCTCCATGCACTCCTTTTTTAGTAGCGACTGTTTCAATATTTTCATTTACTTTTTTCGCAATTTCAGTTAATTTTTCATCACCACTTAAAAAGGCAATAGGAACATGTAAAGATGACGCATATAAACTATTAATCATAAATTCACTAGCAATTTCATCATTTATTTTCACATGATGGATTTTTAAATTCATTGTATGAGATAATGGATTACCATCAGAACGTGATGGACTATGATATCCAATGAATATAACAGCATCAAATGTTGAATCTAATCCTCCCATCATTGAACATAATCCACCTTCCCAACCACGATGTAGTTTAACATATTCGGGTAAATCAGTAAGAATTAAATTTCTTGCCGAATCATGAGCATCTTTAATAAGTATTTCAAATGAATCATTTTTTAAATCGTTATTAGCATTATAAGCACCAATACAAGCTCTTTTAACTTCTTCAGTCATTTGTTTTCTAAAATAATTATAATCATAACCATTATTATCTGTTTCATCCCAATGAGCGATGTTGTTAACACCTTCAATGTCAGCACTAATAAATACTTTCATTACTTCCTCCTTAATTATTTTCTATAATAATTATACACTTTTTATTAAAAAAAGAAAATATAAATTAAATTATTTATTTTAATTTTATTAAATCTATGATATAACCCGAGTTTGACAGTTATTATGCGACAAATCCCTTACTAATCAATAAGTAAGGGATTTTTTTAATAT
>CANQVC010000068.1 GCA_947627195.1 uncultured Bacilli bacterium | reverse complement strand
CAAATATTTAAAAAATATATCATTAAACAATAGACTAAAATAAGTAGTACATATTGTAAGAGCAAGGAAGAAAAACACACGATTTTCGTATCAAAGAAAATCGTGTGTTTTTCCCGCGCTAATACCCACTAAATGAAAACGAATTCCCTATAATTCGACTTTTATCATTATTGACATTTAAGGTATTTAGTGTTAGAATATATAAATATATAATTTAATATATTTATATAAATAAGAAAACAAAAGAAGGAGGAAGTAATGCTTAAAACATTAGCTAAAAGTGTAAGAGAATATAAAAAACCTGCCATACTTACAATGGTAATTGTAATATTTGAAGTAATCCTTGAATGCTTAATTCCTTTAGTAGTTGCTGAATTAATTAGAAACATTCGTGAAGGATGCCCACTTAAAACAATTGCTATATATGGAATTATATTAGTAATTATGGCAATATTATCATTAACATGTGGAGCACTTGCTGGAAAGTTTTGTGCCACAGCTTCTTGTGGCTTTGCTAAAAACTTAAGAAGAGATGTATTTGTTAATATCCAATCATTTTCATTTGAAAACATTGATAAATTTTCATCAGCATCTTTAGTTACAAGATTAACAACAGATATCACCAATGTTCAAATGGCATTTATGATGTTAATAAGAACAGCAATAAGAAGCCCATTCATGTTAATATTTTCCTTTACCATGGGATTTATCGTTGGTGGTAACATTGCCTTTGTCTTTTTAGTAGTCATTCCAATATTATTTATTGGTTTAATAATAATAGCAAGAAAAGCAATGCCATTATTTCGTAAAGTATTCCGTAAATATGATAACTTAAATAATTCTATTCAAGAAAATGTCATGGGAATGAGAGTAGTTAAATCATTTGTAAGAGAAGATTATGAAAAAGTAAAGTTCAATAAAGCCGCAACTGATGTATGTAATGATTTCACCAAAGCTGAAAGAATCTTAGCCTGGAATAATCCCATTATGCAATTTTGTTCAAACACAATAATGTTATGTATATTATTCTTTGGTTCTAAAATCGTAATTGATTCCACAGGTTTAAAATTACAATATGAAGAAATGTCAACATTACTTACATATGGATTTCAAATCTTAATGAGCTTAATGATGATTTCTATGATATATGTCATGTTAACAATGTCTATTGAATCCGCTGAAAGAATTGTTGCCGTATTAAAAGAAGAAAGTTCTCTAACAAATCCAACAAATCCAATATATGAAATAAAAGATGGTTCCATTTCCTTTAATGATGTAACATTTAGATATGGACAAAGTAAAGAAATATTAAGCCATATTAATTTAGATATCAAAAGTGGTGAAACAATTGGTATCTTAGGAGGAACAGGTAGTGCTAAAACAACCTTAATTCAATTAATATCTCGTTTATATGATGTAACAGATGGTGAAGTATTAGTTGGCGGAGAAAATGTTAAAAAATATGATTTAGAAACATTAAGAGATAATGTAGCAGTAGTATTACAAAAAAATATCTTATTTAGTGGTTCAATCATTGAAAACTTAAAATGGGGTAAAGAAGATGCCACCATGGAAGAAATGATTCATGCTTGTAAATTAGCTCAAGCTGATGAATTCATTCAAGGATTTCCTGATAAATATGAAACTCACATCGAACAAGGAGGAAGCAATGTATCAGGAGGACAAAAGCAAAGATTATGTATTGCTAGAGCCCTATTAAAGAATCCTAAAATAATAATCTTTGATGATTCCACAAGTGCAGTTGATACCAAAACAGATGCTTTAATTCGTAAAGGATTAAAAGAATTTATTCCTGAAACAACTAAAATCATTATTGCTCAAAGAGTAGCAAGTGTGGAAGATGCTGATCGTATAATAGTAATGAATAATGGTGAAATTGTAGGTATTGGTACTCATGAACAATTAATGAAAGATAATACTATTTATAAAGAAGTTTATGAATCACAAAATAAGGTAGGTGATGATCATGAATAATACAATGACAAAACCTAAAAGAAAAAAAGGAATATTAAAACGAGTATTAAAATACTGGTTTCAATTTTTCCCTGTATTATCAATTATCACAATATTATGTATAATAATCAATGCTGCCTTAAATGCTGCACCTGCTGTTTTCTTACAAAAAGTATTAGCGATTGTTGAAGAAAATTATCGTATCGGTAATTGGGATTTAGTCTTTAATAAAATCTTAAATTTAGTTGTTATATTAGCATCATTATATATATTGTCATTACTAGCAAACATTTGTTTCCATCAATTAATAGCCATTATAACTCAAGGCTATTTAAAGAAAATGAGAGAAAAAATGTTTAATCATATGCAACAATTACCAATCAAATATTTTGATACTAATTATCATGGTGATATCATGAGTTATTATACTAATGATATTGACACATTAAGACAAATGATATCGCAAAGTTTACCACAATTATTAACATCAGGAATTACTGTAACAGCAGTATTATGTATTATGTTATATTATAGTATATGGTTAACATTAGTTGCTGTCTTTGGTGTTATATGTATTGTATGTGTAACTAAAATAGTTGGTGGAAGAAGTGCTAGATATTTCTTAGCTCAACAAAAAGCTATTGGTAAAACTGAAGGATATATAGAAGAAATCATGAATGGACAAAAAGTAGTAAAAGTATTTACTCATGAAGAAAAAACCATTGAAGACTTTGATAACATTAATAATTATTTATATGATCAATCAAGAAAAGCCAATACATATGCTAATATGTTAATGCCAATCTTAAATAACATTGGTAATGTCTTATATGTATTAATTGCTTTTATTGGCGGAGCATTAGTATTAAATAATGTGAAAAACTTTAGTATATCAGGACTTGCCATGAGTATTAGTATTGTTGTACCATTCTTAAATATGACTAAACAATTTACAGGTAATATCAATCAAGTATCAAACCAATTAAATTCTGTTATTATGGGTTTAGCTGGTGCTAATCGTATTTTTGATTTATTAGATGAACCAGAAGAAGTAGATAATGGTTATGTAACTTTAGTTAATGCCAAAGAAGAAAATGGTGAAATTAAAGAATGTATTGAACGTACTGGAATGTGGGCATGGAAACATCCTCATCAAGATGGAAGTGTAACATACACTAAACTTGCTGGAGATGTTCAAATGTTTAATGTTGATTTTGGTTATACTCCTGATAAGATAGTATTACATGATATTTCTTTATATGCTAATCCAGGACAAAAGATTGCTTTTGTTGGAGCAACAGGAGCAGGTAAAACAACAATCACTAATTTAATTAATCGTTTTTATGACATCGCTGATGGTAAAATACGTTACGATGGAATAAATATCAATAAGATTAAAAAAGCTGATTTAAGACGATCTTTAGGGGTTGTATTACAAGATACAAACTTATTTACAGGAACAGTATTAGATAATATTAGATATGGTAAATTAAATGCCTCAGACGAAGAATGTATTGATGCAGCTAAACTTGCAGGAGCTGATGATTTCATTAATAAAATGAAAGATGGATACAATACAATGTTAACAAATAATGGCGCTAATTTATCGCAAGGACAAAGACAATTAATAGCTATAGCTCGTTGTGCTGTCGCTAATCCTCCAGTAATGATTTTAGATGAAGCAACATCTTCAATTGATACAAGAACAGAAGCAATTGTGCAAAAAGGAATGGATGCTTTAATGAAAGGAAGAACAGTCTTTGTTATAGCCCATCGTTTATCAACAATCCGTAATTCTAATGTTATTATTGTCTTAGATCATGGACGAATTATTGAACGTGGATCTCATGAAAAACTATTAGAAGAAAAAGGTGAATATTATCAATTATATACTGGAGCATTTGAATTAGAATAAATAAAATTGATAATATTGATCCAAGAGTTAACATTTTAGTTAACTCTTTTTTTTTATTTTATTTAATAATTAATATAGGAAATATTCATTAGAAAATATAAAAGTGTAAAAAAGTTTTCATTTTTATCACCGCGATAAAGTAATTTAAATTACTTGATAAAAAGGGCAAAATATGGTAAAATAACCAATGATATTTTTATCAATCCTAGAAGCATTAGATTAAGGAGGAAAATAAAATGGGAGTAAAGATTGTTGAAACAGCCCTAAGAGATGGACACCAATCCTTGTTTGCCACAAG
>CANQVC010000067.1 GCA_947627195.1 uncultured Bacilli bacterium | reverse complement strand
ACAACATATAACTTTGAAGTAGAAGACTATCATACATATTATGTTGGTATAAGTGGCATTCTTGTGCATAATGATTGCGCAAATTCTCAACCAGATCATAGTTGGACTACAGAACGTAAGAGATATTGGAAATCTCAAGGAGAGTCTTATAAAAATAATGCTCATAAACAAATGTCACTATCTGGTAAGTATAAAGTATCAAATGAAAATGTAGGTAGGATGCTTAAAGGACTTGCACCAGAAGGAATTGATGGCTATTCAGTTCAGTTGCATCATGTTGTTGGTAAAAGTAATGATTTTTATAATTATGTAGAGATAACAAGAGTGGATCACTACTCTAATTTTAAATCATTACACCCGTGGTTATTTTAAGAAAGGAATAAATTAAAAATGGATAATATCAAACAATACATAATTGATTTTATTGAAGGAAAAGCAGATCCAGATAAATTTATCAAGGATTGCGAAACAGATCCGAGTATTTTTGATTGGCTTCAAACATTAGTGCCAGATGGAGAAATGATGGATGTATTTACAGGTTATTCTTTGGAAAATGGCAGGATGGTTGCAAAGATAGAAAAAGTTCCACATACAATTAGAAGAGACTGGGAAGACCTTACTATGCCAAGTTATGGTAGAATAGGAATTATACTTAATGTTCAGTGGGATTACTATCAAATGTTGAAAGAAGCATTTCCTGATGAAAAAATAGAATTTAATGAAAAATATCGAAATAGAAATAATTTAATATTGGATGTATGTCCTAGTTATATATGTGGATGTAAAGCAGAAGAATTAGTTGATAAAATTATTGATGAAAATCCTAAAGCAAGTAAGAAAGCTCTCAGAGAAATAATAAAGAAAAGTTTTCATATTGTAGGAAGAAGATATCCAAGATGGGCACAAGATAGTGATTGGCCATTTAGTAAATCAGGAAAACCATTAAGATATTTATATCAAAAAAATATTAATTCAGAAGTTATAGAACTTACATTTGAAGATGTAGATACAAAAGAAATAGTTAAAGTTACTGATATTTATTAATATTATGATACCTAATAAACAAATTATTAATCTAATCTACTTTATAACTAAATATTTTAATAAATCAATTATCCAAGAAAGAATCAAGGAAATAGTAAATGATGAATTTAAATGCATAACAAAAGAAGAATTAGATATTAAAAGATTATCTAACAGTATAAATTATCTATTTCATAATATAAATCAATCATTCAATGAAGAATTAGTTAATCAATCTTATTTCTTATTATCCAATGAATTATTAGATAATAATATAATAAATGAAATAATAGAAATCTATTATAAGAATATTGATTCATCTCCTCATTCTTTAGCTAGTTTACTTCATTTATATATAATCAATCATATAAATAAAAGAAATATCGAATATGCTTATTTAATATCAAACTATATAATGATTAAAAATGATAGATGGTTTTTAATACCATATGAATATATATTTAAAGATTATAAAGAAGCAATAGAAAATAATGATATGTCAAGCTTAATAAGAATCTTTTATGATATAGAACTAATAAAGAAAGAAAAGAAACCATCTTTATTAACTAAAAAAGAAGTAATTGAAAAGATTAAGGAATTAAAGAATGATTTAATAAATAAATATAAAATAGATAAATTATATTTATTTGGCTCATATGCTAAGAATAAAAACAATGAAAAAAGTGATTTAGATTTTGTTGTTATATTAAACGAATCATTAATAAATCTTGAGAAAAAAGAACAAATAAAAAAAATAAATAATTATTTAACTGAAGTATTTAACTGTGATGTTGATTTATTAGAATTTAGTTATGCAATTAATAGTTTTGATAAATCACAACTAGAATCTTTAACAACATTAATCTAATGAAATAAAAGAACTCATTTTAATTATCTTAATGAGTTCTTTTATAAATATAATGATGTAACATTTTTAATAATCTAGACTATATTATACTTTAAAACTTAGTTGTTTTAAAGTTTTATTAATTTTAGAATATGAATAATAAATTTATTCGTAAAATAGTTTGTAAATATAATTATTTTGGTGTATAATGATAGAAGAAATAATCAAGGAGGCTTTAAAATGGAATATCAAAATTATCAACCACAAGATCAAAAAGAAATTTATGAGTTGTTTTGTGATTTTCAAAAAGAAGAATGTTTTTATAAAGATTTAACTTTTGATGAATTTGCCAATCGTTTATTTAATAATCCCGAATTTCAAGGAAATGGTTCATTTGTTGCAAGAAAAAATGGTAAATTAGTTGGCTTTGCTAGTGCTTTAGTTCGTAAAGCCGATGATAATAATCCCAAAGCATCAGGTTATATTCACACATTTATTGTGAAAAAAGAAGAAAGAAGAAAAGGAATTGGTAGTCATTTATTATCATTATGTGAACAATATATTAAAGATCAAGGAAAGACATCTTCAAGATTTGTTTTCTTAGGGCAAATAAATTGGCCTTGGTATATACCTCATACTGATAAACATTTACATCCAGGAGCGCCTGCTGTTAGAATTAATTCAGAAATGTACATCTTTTTATATCATCATGGATATTTTGTTAATAGTATTCATGAAGGATTCCATTTACCACTTTCTCAATATGAACTCCCTGAAAGTGCTGCTCGTAAAATGAAAGAAAATGAAGCAAAAGGATTAAAAATTGAGATTTATGATCCTAAAATTCATTATGGTATTGAAGAATTTTGTGATAAAATTAATAATCCAGGTTTTGCTGCTTCCATTCGTGGTAATTTAAAACGTGAAAATCCAAAACCATTCTTAGTAGCTAGTGACCATGGGAAAGTCGTAGGATGGACTGGTGCTATATATACGGAATCAACAGGAAGAGGACATTTAGATGGAATATGTGTTGATCCTGATGTTCGTGGTGGTGGACTTGGTAAAGGCTTATTCTGTACATTATGTTATGAATCAAAGAAAAACAATGCTACTTATATGACATTCTTTACAGGTTTAGATAATCCTGCTCGTTATATTTATTTACATGCTGGTTTTCAAATTGCTCAATCATTTGCTGATATGAAAAAAGAATTGGAGTAATTATGGAAAGAAAAGATACAATTCGTATTAATAAACAAAATACTAAAATGATTGCTCATCGTGGTTTGTCAAGCTTAGAAAGAGAAAATACAATTTGTGCTTTTATTGCTGGTGGTAATCGTAGTTATTATGGTATGGAATGTGATATATACCCAACTACTGATCATCGTTATGTCATTATGCATGACAAAAATACTAAAAGAGTTTCTAAACATGACATGGATATTGTGAAATATTCATATCCTGAATTGAATGACATATTATTAGTAGATCCATATGATCAAGAAGAAAAACCATATTTAAGAATACCTCTATTAGAAGATTATTTAAAAATATGCATTAAGTATGGTAAAATAGCTGTTATTGAATATAAAATTTCATATAATCCTGAACAATTATATGAAGTTGTGGAAATGGTTCGAAATTATGGATATTTAGAAAATACTGTCTTTATTTCCTTTTTCCTAAAAGATTTAATTACTGTTCGAGAAAAATATCCTGAAGTTAAAATCCAGTTTTTAACAACAGATTGGAATCAAGAATTATTAGAAACATGTCATAAATATCAATTAGGTATTGATATTTATTGGGAAGCTGTTTCTAAAGAAATGATTGACAAATTCCATCAATATAATCTTGAAGTTAATGCTTGGACTGTTAATGACAAAGAAATTGGCGAAAAACTTGTTTCTTATGGAATTGATTATATAACAACAAATATATTAGAATAATATCAATATGACAAGAGTTTAAAATTCTTGTCATATTTCATTTTATGACAAATTTTTCTTTTTTCTTTTAGTATAATAAAAAAAAGAAAGGAAGAAGAAGTATGCAAGAAATAAATAAAATGATATTTATTGCTCCATATAGTCAAAATGTTATTAAAGTTATATTAAATTTAGAAGTAGCCAATATATGTAAGTGTTATCTCATTGGTGATAAAAAAAGAATTGAAGATGAAATTAAATTACAAGGATTTAAAACAGATAAATTAAATATATGGAATGCAAATGATAATGAAATGGAAAAAACGTTTCATGAAATAAAAGAAAAATATAAAATTAAAGCTTTTGTATTTGATTGTATATCACAAGTACGACAAAAGAAATTTATAACAAGTGAAACAGATGAAAATGAAATACATATTTTATTTCATCCACTTCATAAGAAATTATATTTTGTTAGCTACATGTGTGAACAAATGAAAAATAATAAACGAAGTATTTTATTAGATACGAAAGAAGTTATGGAAAAGTTATCTATTCACCAATTTGCTATTGGTATAATTGCGAAAGAAAAAGATCCTCTTACAGATGTTGAGAAAAAAATTTTAAAAAAAGTTTTACATGTGAAAAAAGTAGATTGCATAGATGTTGAAGATATTTT
>CANQVC010000066.1 GCA_947627195.1 uncultured Bacilli bacterium | reverse complement strand
CAAATATTTAAAAAATATATCATTAAACAATAGACTAAAATAAGTAGTACATATTGTAAGAGCAAGGAAGAAAAACAAATGTCAATTATTTTTTTCAAACTTTTCTAAAACTTCAAGAGTTTCTAAATCATTAATACCCATAAGTCTTGGTGAAGTTGGAGCTAAGAAAGCATCAACTTTTTTATGATCATTTAACAAAATAGAAACAATGTCTGTTAAAAAGAATTCATGTTTTGCATTATTATCACTTATTTTATCTAAGTAAGGAAATAATATATTTAAATTAGCACAATAAAATGCTGTATTAATTTCATTAATCTTTAATAAATCATTTTTATTAATACCATAAATAGATTCATCATCATTTAATTTATCTATTTCAACTTTTTCTAAAATACCAACTACTTTATTATCTTTTCGAACAATTCTACCATATGATGCAGCATCATCTAGGACTGTTGAAAGGATGGTAAAATCTAAATTGTTGTTACAATGAAATGATACTATAGATTCAATGATTTCTTTGTCGATTAATGGCATATCACCAGGGAATATTAAACAATTACCTTTTTTGTTCTTAAAGTTTTCTTTAGCCATTAAACAAGCATGAGCTGTTCCTAATTGTTCTTCTTGATATGCATATGATACAGTATCACCTAAAATATCCATTAGTACTTCTTTTTTATAGCCAACAACAACAGTAATATCTTTTATTCCACAGCTTTTACAAGTATTAACAATTCTTTTAATCATGCTTTCTCCTAAAAAAGGATAAGCACATTTAGGAATGTCTGTTTTCATTCTAGTTCCCTTGCCAGCAGCAAGGATAATAGCATGTATATCTTTTACCATAACAAAAATTCCTTTTTAAAATCTAATTCAATTAAAACATTATTTATAATGGTTTTAATTTCTTGTTCTTTTGCTTCAATTTCTTTCACAAGTTTAATTTGATTTCTAGATCTAATTAAATTGTGATTAGAATATTGAATATCAAAATATCTATCACCATCTAAATAATCATCTAAAAATCTCATAGCAACTTCAATTGTTTCAATCAAGTAGCCATTATATAAACCTTCAATTTCATCTTTAGTTATAATTGATTTAACTTCTTTTAAAAATCCTCTTGAGAAAGACTCAATCATTTCTAAATCAATATGAACTTTAGATAAATCTTTTTCATCTTCTGCGGCAGTTGAAGCACCTAAACGAAGAGCATCACCATAATCATATAATAGTGAACCTTTCATGACAGTATCAAAATCAATTAAACATAATCCTTTTCCTGTTTCTTCATCAACCATAACATTACTTAATTTAGTATCGTTATGAGTAACACGTAAAGGTATTAAACCTTTATCTAATTTATCTGTAATTAAATTATAAATATGTTGATGATTATTGATGAATTCAATTTCTTCTAAACAAGTGTCTTTTCTTTGAAATTCATCTTTCCTTACAACATCTTTAAAATGTTCATAACGATGTGGCGTATCATGAAAGTGTTCAATTGTATCTTCTAAATCTGCAGCATGAAATTCACACAAATAACTTTGGAATTCACCAACTACTCTGCCAACTTCCTCAAATGTTTCTTTTGTCTTTTCGGATGTACAAGTTTTAGCTTTATCAATAAAGCGAAAACAACGCCAATATTGATTATTTCTCTTTGTAACACAATGACCATCTTTTGATTTAATAATACTTAAAACAGAGCGTTCAGGATTTTTACCAAAATAAATAGCTTTCATCCGAATGTGGTCTGTAACCTTTTCAATGTTTTTCATTAATCTATCAGGATTAGGAAAGACATGAGTATTTATTTTTTGTAATATATAACTACATCCTTCTAATTGTATGAAATAGGTTTTATTAATGTGTCCAGAGCTTACTCTTTTTTTACTTGTTACTTTGCTAGGTTCAAAGTACTCGTTAATGATAAAGTCAAGTTGAGTTTCCTCACTTGGTTCTAATTCTCTAGTTTCCATAAAAATTAATCCCCCATATGACATTATAAATAACATGCACAGATTCTATGTCTATGCGTTATGTGTAATTATACCACAATTCGACATTATAAGTAAATGCTAATTGTTATGAGAACGGTTTCATTTTTAGGTATTATTTTCCTAGTAAAAAATAGTTATAGCCTAGATTAACTAAATATATCAAAAAATTTTGATAAAAAATTTTTTGACATACAAAAAAATTTTGATAAAAAATTTTTTGACATACAAAAAAATTTTGATAAAAAACATATATAACAAAAATTAGACTCTATAGATAATAATATCTAAGAGTCTAATAATTTATTTTTTTATGTGTTTATCTAATACATGATCAGAAAACTCAATAAGTTCGTTAGGATATTTTTTTAAAACAACATCCCATTTTGGTTTTCTTGATGATGTATTATGACAATCAGAACCAAAAACAATTGGGAAATTATTCTTTATTAATTCTTTCACAAACTTTTTTTCTTTTCCATATTCTAAAGCATCATGATTAACTTGGCAATAAGTTCTTAATCTTAACATATCATGTAATTGTTCTTCATTATAAAAAGTAACATAACGATGAACATGAGCTAATATTACTTTCAAATTATAACGTATAGAAATATTATAAATTTCTTCAAACATCCAAGGTTCAAATTCACGATAAGGAAGTTCTAATAAAATGCAATTAGTTCCTTGAATAGCTAATTTGTCTAAATCATTCAGTTTAGATAAATCATGTTCAATAGCAACTTCTGCTCCTAATAATATATTTTTAATAGGAGAATCATTAATAATTGAATTAAAAGCTTTTTGTCTTTTTTCTAAAAAATTTAGAACAGTTATTTCATGATGGGCATAAAAATGTGATGTTGATATTATTCTTTCTACACCTTGTTCTTGTAACATCTTTATCATTTCTAAAGATGTTTTTATATCTTTAGCGCCATCATCAATTCCTGGAAGAATATGGCTATGATAATCAGTTCTCATTATTTTGTTTCTTCTTGTTCATTTGCTTTTTTATTTGAATAACCATAATGATCATATTTATCATAATTATTATATTTACTGTATTTATGATAATATCCATGATTTTCTTCTTTCACATTATTCAAAACAAATCCTAATGGTTTAGCGTTAACTATTTCAAGTTTCTTCATAACAGCATCAATATCAGAAATAGTTGTTGTATGTTGATTAACAACAATAACATAACCGCCAACATTTTTACTTAATCCGACAGCATCTGTAACAAGATTTAGAGGTGGTGTATCAATGACAACATAATCATATCTTTCTTTTAATATTTTTAATAATTCTTCCATCTTTTTAGATGCTAATAATTCAGATGGGTTTGATGGTATTGTTCCTGATGTTAAAACATCTAAATAATCACCTAATTTGTCATGAATTACACCTTTGTTTATACTCTCTTCTAAAGTTTCTTCTCCACTAATAACTTGCGAAAGTCCTTTTTCATTAGGCAAAGTAAAAATTTCATTCTGTCTATTTTTTCTCATATCTGCATCAACTAAAATAACTTTTTTACTCATTTGCGCAAGAGAGATCGCTAAATTAGATGAAACAGTGGATTTACCTTCATTAGGATTGGAACTACTAACAACAAATGCATTATTATTATTTTCCATAGCTGCTAACGAGAAAATAACATTTGAACGAATTGATAAATATTTTTCTTTAATGCCAAATTTAATGTTTTCATCAGTAATCTTAAAATATTCTTCATCATCATTAATATTTTTCTTCTTTTTGTCTTTGTCTAGTTGAGGAATTTTACCTAATACAGATACATTCCACTTGCTTAAATCTTCTTCTTTCTTAATAGATGTATCTAAGAAACTAATAGCTAAAACAATTAAAACAATAACAACAAATCCAACAAATGCTCCTATAATAGCATTTTTAAGAGAACTTGGGGAAACAGCTTTATCATAAACTTTAGCTTCACCAATACTAGTTACTTTACCAATACCAATTGCTTCATCAATATATTCAGGACTAACTTTTGCTAATGCATTACAAATTGCTGCTGATAATTTAGCATCTTTTGTAGTTACATTAATATTCATTGCACTAGTATCAGTAACTGTTTGAATAGAAATAGCTTTACGTAAGGATGAAACAGAAAGATTATTGTCATCAAATTCAAAATTTTCTTTTAATAAATCAATACTAATATTATATTTATCAACATATTCTTGAGTTTGAATTTCTTTTATTACTGCTTCAAGAGTTTCATCATCAAGCATAACTTCACGATATGTATTAACTAATTGTTTAGAATCACTAATACTACCATCTGGTTTAATTTGTACACCTACATCATAACTTTGGGCATACAATGTTATATGTGATGAATATTTAGGAGCAATCATAAATTTTGAAATACAGAAAGCAACAACAGCTCCACAAAATGTAACAAGAATAATTAGCCATAACTTGGCTAATAACATTGAAATGATATCTTTAATACTATAATTATTATTCATAAATAAACCTCCATTTATATCATTTGCTTTATTTTCATTTTTTATTTAAAATCCCTAATCAATTTGTTTTTAAATAATGTAATATTAAATAATATTGTGAAATTTTTATTCGATATTTATTTAGTCCTTTCTTCTTCATATTTTTTGACTATAACTATAAAAAATAATATAATTTGATAATATGATTAATTATTTATCAAATTATTTTATTATTATAATTACGGCAAAATTCGACACGATGGGTATATTTTAACATGTATTACTTTGGATGTCAATTAAATTTTAATATTTTT
>CANQVC010000065.1 GCA_947627195.1 uncultured Bacilli bacterium | reverse complement strand
AGATAATATAGAAGAAACAATAGTTGATGAAAATACCGAAGAAAACATTTCTGACTCTAAAAATGAATCTAATGAATCAGAAAAAGAAGAGAATAAAGATAATGAAGAAGAAAATAAGCTCATTATTGAAGAAGTGACAATTGAAAATATTAATTCATATTTTGGGCATGCCGTTACACCAAGATGTGATCCTAATTTATCTTATGACTTAACATTTGAAGATGTTAAAAACATGATTACATATGGAATGACTTTTGATGAAGTTGTTGAACTAATTGGGAAACCACAAGAACAATTTGGTTCAGGTGCTATTTGGTTTCAATGGAATTTGGTAGATGGTACAATGTTTTGTCTTAATTTTTTTCCAATGCATTATATGGAATCAATCAATCAATGTCATGTTCGCATGCTTTTATTAGCTAGTTAACTTAATAATATTATTTTACAATAAATAATTTAAAAATTGTTGTTTCATAAGCATGAAAGGAGGAAAAACTAAACATGAAAAAGTTAATATTTTTTGGTGTTGTTATTCTAACATGTGTTGCTTTATTAGGTATTGTTTATAAAGTTTCTAATAAAGATAATATAGAAGAAACAATAGTTGATGAAAATACAAGTGGAAATGAATCAAGTGATGAAAATGCAGATGAAGAACCACCATATATTCCAACTGAAGAAGAATCAAAAAATTTCATTGGTGAAGGAAAGATTGAAAGTCTTGATCAATTGCCTCATAATTTATGGCCAGATGTTACATTTGCACCTGATGCAACTTTGATTTAACTTTTGAAGAAATAAAAGAAATAATTAAATATAAAACAAGGATGGATAAAGTTGTTGAGAAAATTGGACCTCCACAAGGTTGTGTCGGAAGTGCTATGTTGTTTCATTGGAATTTATCAAATGGGACTAGAGTATATGTACACTTTTCATGGATTCCTGGAGTGATAGCAGATAGTATAAGTTTCAACAAATTACATGCCGTTAGACTTATTTTAGCAACCTAAATCCCCCATACAATTTTATTTAAAATTAATAATTAAATAGACTGTTTTTCATTCATTATAATTATGATATAAAAACAGTCTTTTTATTTTTTTCTTTTTCTTAATAAACTAATATGATATAATAATGTTAGGTGAAAAAAATGATTGTAAATGAAACCAAAAAGATATTAAAAGAATATCAATGTTTTGCGAAAAAAATGTATGGGCAAAACTTCTTAATCCAAGAACATGTTTTAAAAAAGATTATGCAAATAGGTGCGGTTACAAAAGAAGATTGTATTATTGAAATAGGACCAGGAATTGGGTCGTTAACTGAATATTTATCAATTAATGCAAAACATGTTTTATGTTATGAAATTGATTCAGATATGATAACTATTTTAAATCATACATTAAAAGATTATCATAATATTACTATTTTACATCAAGATATTTTAAAAGCAGATATTAAAAAAGATATTGAAACATATTTTCCTAAAGATTGCAAAATTAAAGTAATTAGTAATATCCCTTATTATATTACTACACCTATTTTATTTAAATTATTAGATTATAATTGTTTTTCTTTACTTTTGTTTATGGTACAAAAAGAATTAGGGGAAAGACTAACAGGGACGCCTAAAACAAAAGATTATAATGCTTTATCGGTCATTATGAATTATAAAGCTAATGCTTCAATAAAATATAACATAAGCCGAAATTGCTTTTATCCTGCACCTAATGTGGAAAGTGCTTTGTTATTGGTAAAATCAAAGATAAACGATTATAGCTTAAATAATGAGTCTAATTTCTTAAAATTTGTGCAATGTATGTTTTCGCAAAGAAGAAAGACACTTGTTAATAATCTTTCTTGTTCATATAAAATTGATAAAAAAGAAATTATTGAAATATTGAATAAACTCGGATATTCAGAAAAAATTAGAAGTGAGGAATTAACACTTGAAGAGATAATAAGGATATATAGTGCAAGTAATTTTGCAATATAAATTTGTAATACAATATAATTGTAATACAATGCAATTGTAATGTAATGCAATTGTAATGTTATATAGCACAATCTTTAATTTTCATTCATATTATATGAATAGGTGATAAACATATGGATGAATATGTTGTAATAAAAAAAGATGTAAACTCTATTTTATATAAGATTGTGAAAGAAGAAGATGAGCAAGTGACTTTATATGGTAAATATTATCGAACAATCAAAGTAGTTAATAAAAATGAAATTAGAAAAGCTAGTAATGAAGAAATTGAAAAAGAAGCAAAAAGAAATCAATTATTATATAATCAGTATTATAATTATTATAATAAAAATAATATTATACAAAGAAAAGAAAGAAATAAAAGAAGCATTTTAGGAACTATTTTACATATTGATGGTGATCAAGAATATTTAGACAGATGCATGGAACTTTATAAAGAAGTTGGAATTCATGCTTATGGTGTAAGTATAAATGAAGAAGAAATGCCCTTTCGTATTCATAAAGTCTTATCACAAATTATTCCTGATATAATTGTAATTACTGGTCACGATTCATATAATGGCAAAGGGAAAAGTGATTTAAATAATTATACTAATACTAAAAATTTTATAAAGACAATATTAGAAATAAAAAAACAAGGATGTAATGCTCACATTGTGGCTGGGGCATGCCAATCTAATTTTGAAGCACTAATTTTAAATGGTGCATCATTTGCTTCTAGCCCCAAAAGAATAAACGTACATACTTTTGATCCTGCTGTTATAGCTATTCAAATTAGTATTACATCATTTTTAGAAAAAGTTGATATGAATAAAATAATAAAATTTATTGATGGTGGTAAAGATGCTTATGGTGGAGTAGAAACATTAGGAAAAATGAAAATGTTACTTTAGGAGAATATATGATAGAAAAAGCATATGCGAAAGTTAATTTAGGATTACAAGTAATAAGAAAAAGAGAAGATGGTTATCATGATCTAAAAATGGTCATGGCACCAATTGACTTATGTGATATTATTTCAATTGAAGAAAGTAATAAAACAATTGTAAATATGATATCTGATAAAGAAGATATACCGATGGAAAAGAATATTGTTTATAAAACAATTATGTTGTTAAAAGAGAGATATCATATTTCTAAAAATGTTATAGTTCGAATCGAAAAAAATATTCCTATGGGAGCAGGATTAGGTGGAGGAAGTAGTGATGCAGCTGCAACATTAAAATGTTTAAATAAGTTTTGGCGTTTAAACATTTCTAAAAATGAACTTGTTGAACTTGCTTTAATGTTAGGTAGTGATGTTCCTTTCTTTATTGAAAGTGCTCCTGCCATTTGTGAAGGATTAGGAATACCAACACAAAATATTTCTATTCCAACGTTCTTTGATATTATTGTTATTGCACCAACATATCAATCATTTACAAAAGATGTTTTTCAAAAATGTGTTATAAAAGAAGATGATGGAAGATTTGATAAATTAATCAAAGGTTTTAATAATAACAAATTTAATTTATTTAATGATTTAGAATCTTTTGTTTTTACACCTAATAATGAGAAAAGTATTGAAGAAATGAAATCTATTTTAATTGATTGTGGTTGTATAAATGCTATTATGACAGGCAGTGGATCTTCTGTTATCGGTATAATTGATTCTAAAATGATTGATAATAGTATTAAAAAGATAAAAAAAGAACTACCTAATTATCAAATTATGAAATGCAAATTTGAAAATGTATTCATATTGTAAAAGAAGATAAAATCATGTATAATATAGTTGCTTATGGAGGAAACATTAAATGGCACTTATTCATGGATCACAGGTTAAGATTTTCGCCCTTTCATCTAATCATGAACTTGGTGAAGAAATTGCGAAATACTTAGGGCTACCGTTATCAGATTGTTCAACGGTTAGATTTGCAGATGGAGAAGTAATGGTAAATATCGCTGAAACAGTGCGAGGACATGACGTATTTGTTGTACAACCTACATCAAATCCAGTGAATGAAAGTTACATGGAATTACTCATTATGATTGATGCTTTAAAAAGAGCATCGGCTAAGACTATTAATATCATAATGCCTTATTATGGCTATAGTCGTCAAGACAGAAAAGCAAGAGCAAGAGAACCTATTTCTGCTAAATTAATGGCAGATTTATTACAAACAGCTGGTGCTTCTAGAGTACTAGCAATGGATTTACATGCTGCTCAAATTCAAGGATTCTTCAATATTCCTATTGATAATTTTGAAGCCTTACCTATTTTGGTTCAATATTTTAAAGACAAAAATTTAGAAAATGTTGTGGTTGTTTCTCCTGATCATGGTGGTACTACTAGAGCTAGAAAATTTGCATTATATTTTGATGCGCCAATTGCTATTATTGATAAAAGAAGACCAAGACCAAATGTTGCGGAAGTAATGAATATCATTGGTGAAGTCAAAGATAAACATGCTATTTTAGTTGATGACATTGTTGATACTGCTGGTACAATTACTGTTGCTGCTAATGCTTTAAGAGACGCAGGAGCTAAAGATATATATGTAGCTTGTAGTCATCCTATTTTATCACATCCAGCAATTGAAAGAATTAATGCTTCGGCAATTAAAGAACTTGTTACAACAAATTCATTAAAATTATCTGATGATAAAAAATCTGAAAAAATTGTTCAATTATCGATTGCGAAAATATTAGCACAAGGTATTTTAAATATCATTGATGGTAAATCTGTTAGTGATTTATTTAAATATGATCCTAAAAATAGATTTTAGATATCTAAAAAAGAGAGCTGTGAAAAAAAATTGGTTTTTAAAAAACAGAGTTTCACAACTCTTTTTAATTTATTAGTTCTAATTATATTTTAATTTAATATAATTTATAGAGCAATAATAACAATGAAAATAAATACTATATTTTCATTCTAACTTCTTATTGACAAACGCAAATAAAAGTGATATAATATATAAGTACTAAGTATGGCTATACACTTTTCAAAAAAGTTTAAAA
>CANQVC010000064.1 GCA_947627195.1 uncultured Bacilli bacterium | reverse complement strand
TTAGTAAATCTTAAATCACCTTTACTAGCTTTATAAATACTTGGAGGCATAATACCTCTTTTATTTAATTCTCTAGTAATTTTAACTACTCCGATATTACTTAACGCTAAATCAAAGATAAGTCTTACTATTTTTGCTGCCTCTTCATCTATTATTAAATGATTCTTATTATTGGGATCTTTTTTATATCCATAAGGAACTTGAGCAGCTATAAACATACCTTTTTGCATTAATAATCTTTTAGCAGTTTTTACTTTTCTTGAGGTGTCTTTGGCATACATATCATTTAAGATATTTTTAAATGGTGCTATATCATTATTATCATATAGTGTATCAACATTGTCATTAATAGCTATATATCTAATATTGTTATCTGGAAAAAATATTTCAACGAAATAACTCGTTTGAATATGATTTCTTCCAAGTCTTGATAAATCTTTAGTGATAACTAAATTAATTTTTCCATCGCTAATATCTTGCATCATCTTTTTAAATGCTGAACGTTCAAAATTAAGACCACTATAACCATCATCGATATAATAATCATAAATAGTAAATCCATGTTCTAATGCATATTTTTCTAACATCATTTTTTGCGTTCTAATACTTGATGAATCACCAACACTTCCATCGTCTAATGATAGACGACAATAAATTGCTGCATTGTAAAGTTTATTTTGCTTCATATTCAGATACTCCTTTTTGAAAAGCAAATAATCTTTCACAAGCAATTATATTGTACCACACATCTGATTTAATTGCCATCATAATGATTACTCTCATCTTTTATATTTAAGTTATTTTTAATATCCTTTAATATTAAATTTTCAATAATGTTAAATATTTTATTTTTTTCAATAATTGATTCTTTAATGATATAAACTGTATGTTTTTTATTATCAATTATTGATGATATTTTTACTTTTTGAATATTTATATTTTCCATAAATAAAATTCCCCTATTTTTAAAATGTAAGCTAGGTATCCTAGTTAAATCAATATGGCGTGAAGCAATGTGAAGCACGCCTTATCCTGTTTACTATGGATGTAAGACATCCATAAATTCATCCAGTTTTTTTGGATGTTTTTTTATAAAGAAACATCTAATAACTTCCCAACTTTATTCATAAATTCAAATTTATGTTCTAACAAAGAATGTGAATATCTATTTAAAGTAATTATAGAGTTTTTATGTCCCAATATTTCAGATAATGTTTTAACATCCATTCCAAGTTCTAAAGCACGTGTTGCAAAGGTGTGTCTTAAAGAATGAAAGTTTTTATATGGTATATTACATTTTCTTAAAATGCTTTTAAACGTTTTTTGATAAGATCTGTTTTGAACAACACCTCCATTTTTTGTGGAGATGATGTAGTTCGAAGTGGATATTTTTTTATTTTTTCTTAATACATCAATTAATTGTTTAGGTAAAGGAATAATTCTATTAGATTGTTTAGTTTTGGGTTTATCAATATATGCTTCATTTTTTCCATCTTTTGTAATGGTATATACTGTTTTATTAATCTTTAGTAGCCTTTTATCAAAGTCAATATCATTCCAAGTTAAAGCGAGTAATTCACCAAGTCTAATACCAGTATATAAGCAAATAATAATTCCTATATAATTTCGTTTAGAATTAAGACAATAATTTTCTAGTTTTTGTTGTTCTTGTCTATTAAAGGCTGTAACTTCTTTTTCTTTTATTGTTGGCATTTTTATATGAGCTGTATATTCAACGCTTGATACACCTAAAAATACAGCTTGTCTTAAAGCAAGTTTTAATAAAGAAACAATTGAAATAACACTGTTATCAGATAACTTCCCTTTCGTAATTAAATTGCCATTATTTAATTTGTATAGAACAAAATCTTGTAAGATATTACTTGTTAAACCTTCAAGTTCATATTCACCTAAAATAGGATTAATATGTTTTTGAATAATATCCAAATATTTTAAATATGTTCTTAATTTAATTGTTGTTTTTTGATATTTGTTTAACCAACTATCTAACCATTCGTTTAATTTCATTATTTTAACCTCCGTTTTTATATCTATTTTACTATCTATTGAATAAAACTCCCTTACACTTAATAGGCTGGAAAAATAGCAAAACTAAACGGTCAAAATAAAAAAAGTTAAAATTATTTTTTAAATAAAACTTAAAAATTTAAAAAAGACCACTTATTAATCTAATAGGTGGTCTAATTATATTTTATGACATTATTTTATCATTTTTTTGATAAAAATGCAATTTATTTGAGGCGCAAAACGAAATAATACATGGATTTTTCTGAAACTATTCATACATCTATTAGATTAATACACGGATTTTAAAATGCGATTTTAATACATCCACAGGTGAGCATTTTTTAAGGAGCAGTTACAAAATGGAAAACTATAGTCAAGAACTAATTATTGATTATGAAGAGTTCAAACAATTATTACAACTAAAAATTAAAACAGGTGATGAATTTTATGGTGAATTATTAAAAACTGTTATCGATAATCCCTATAGATATTGCGGATTATTTAGATTATCAAACGCAAAAACAAAATTAATTCAAAATGTTACTCAATCAAATGAAATTAAGTTTGGCGATTTTATGGAAGAATTAATAACTACTTATTTATCGAAATTAAATTACACCATATTATCAAAAGATTTAGGAATTGATGATAATGGCGACCGATTAAATGTAGATCAAATATTCTTTAAAGATAACATTTTGTATATTGTTGAACAAAAAGTTAGAGATGATCATGATAGCACAAAAAAACGAGGTCAATTTCAAAACTTTTATAAAAAAATAGTTTTAGTTAGGAAAAAATATCCTCAATATCATTTTGTTGCAATAATGTGGTTTATTGATGATTCTTTAGTTAAAAACAAAAATTACTATAATTCTGAAATTGATAGAACAAAAAATGATTTTAAAGATACTGAGTTACATCTATATTATGGCAAAGAATTTTTTGAAAATTTACCTAATAGTGAAAATTCTTGGGAAGAAATTTTAAATTATTTAAAAAAATTAAGAGTAGAAAATTCTGCTGAAATTTTATCAATTCCCGATTTTGGTAGTAGTCCTGAAATATACAAAGCTTTATTAAACTTACCTTCTCGTTACTGGAAAAAATTAATTTCCGATGAAGAAAAATATCTTTTGTTAAAAAATGAATTATTTAGTTCTGGTGAAAATTTAAAAAAAGCAATTTCAGTAAGGGGTGATAATTAATATGGAATATATTAATAAAATATTATCAGGTGATACAATTGAAGTAATGAAAAAAATACCCGATAAAACTTTTGATTTTTGTTTTGCTGATCCACCATATTTTATGCAAATTGAAAATGGAAAAAAGTTATATAGAGTTGAAGGAACTGAATTTAATGGATGCAATGACGATTGGGATAAATTTAAAAATATGGAAGCATATAAAAATTTTACTATTGAATGGCTTAGTCAAGTAAAAAGATTGTTAAAAGATAATGGAACTATATGTGTTATATCTGGTATGCAATCAATCTATGAAATTGGTTCAATATTAAGAGAATTAGGCTTTTGGGTAATTAATGATATTATATGGCAAAAATCTAATCCAACCCCTAATTTTAGTGGTTCAAGACTAAACAATAGTCATGAAACATTAATATGGGCAAGTAAATCTAAAAATTCAAAATTTACTTTTAATTATAAAACAGGTAAAGCTTTAAATAATGGTAAACAAATGGGATCAATTTGGAATTTTCCAGTATGTAGTGGGAATGAAAGATTAAAAGATGAAGATAATAAAAAAGTTCATACAACTCAAAAACCAGAATCATTATTGCATAGAATAATTGTATTATTTACAAAACCTAATGATTTAGTCTTGGATCCATTCGGTGGTACAATGACAACAGCTGCTGTTGCCAAAAAAGCTGGTAGAAATTATACAATGATAGAACGAGATGAATATTATATTAAATATGGTTCTAAAAGACTTGAAAATATTAAACCAGTTATTACTAATATAGAAAAAGCTGTTTATGATATCAAACCAAAAAAAGTTTCTATGGAAGAAATGATTAAAAATAATTATTTTATTATAGGAGAACCTTTCTATCATAAAAATGGTGAATCATGCATTTTAAAAACACCAAATGGATATGTTGAATATAATGGCGAAATTAAATCAATGCATGAAATTGCATCTAAAATGATGAATAGAAAACGACGAGTAAATGCATTTGATTATTTATATGTCATGAGAGATGGTAAACTTATTTCAATTGATGAAATAAGAAACAATTATAGAAAAACAATTGAATAATAAGTATAAAAGGACAGCCATTAAATAGGTTGTCCTTTTATAAAAATTGTTTAGTAAACTTACATTATTTTGCTTGCGAAAGTAATTTGCTATTTTCCTTTTTTAATATTTTCTAAATTTTTAATGAGCCAATTTAAATCTTCCATAAATTCCTCATCTTTCCAAGAAAGAAATTTATATCTATGTTTTTTATCCACCCAAACTAATAATGTAGAGGCAATCAAAAAACCATCATCAAATATTTCAATGAATTCATTTTTATCATTTAATATTGTTATGCTTAAATATAAGTTTTCTGATTTTTTATTTCCATGTTCTTTGCCATATTCGCATACAAGATTATATTTTAACTCATCAACTAATTTTTGTAATTTAATATATAATTCACTATTTTTTAAATTTTCTATTTCATTATTGCAATATAAAGACAACAATTTATGCAAATTTTCATTCATGAATCTTTCTCCTCTTTTAGATTCTTGTTAAATTCAAATATATCCATCTAGCAATAATTTTAGAAGTTTTAATGCTTATTAGATTTCATTTTTGAAGTTATTTTTCCAATACTTTTAATATTTTTAGCCACTTTGTGTCCATGATTATGAAATGATAAAACTCTTGTTATTTCTACTTTTTTTAGAAACGCATACTATAATAATTATTTAATTCTTACTCATTAAATATTTTCATTTAAAAGAATATTTTTATAAATTTAGATTTTTAAATACTAGTTTATTGTTTTGAACACAACATTCAT
>CANQVC010000063.1 GCA_947627195.1 uncultured Bacilli bacterium | reverse complement strand
GCGTCGCTTTCCTCTTGCGAAAATTTTATTTTTCCCAGCTATTGTGCAAGGAAATGATGCTCCTAGTTCACTAATTAAAAGTATTGAAAAAGCAAATTTAGATGGTAGAAGCAATGTAATTATAATTGCTAGAGGTGGCGGAAGTATTGAAGATTTATCATGTTTTAATGATGAATCATTAGCTAGAGCAATATATAATAGTAAAATTCCTATTATAAGTGGGGTAGGTCATGAAGCAGACTTTACCATTTGTGATTTTGTTTCATCATTTCGTGCCCCAACCCCAACAGGAGCTGCTGTTGCAGCAACACCTAATAAAGAAGATTTATTTAATGAAATAAATATAAATGAAAAAAAATTAAAACAATATTTGCAACAAAAAATATTTGAAAAAGAAAAAAGTCTTAATCTTATATCTAATAGATATGGTTTAAAAAACTTTAAAGAGAAATTTAATCAATTAAATAAAGAAATTGACAAATTAGAAAAACATTTAGATTTACTTTCTCCCAAAAGAAAAATTGAACAACATGAAACAAATGTTAATCAAGCATTATCTTCATTAAAGAAATCATATAAAAGAATTTTAGAAAATAAAGATGAAAATATTCAAAATATTATCGATAAATTAATCTTACTTAATCCTTTAAATATTATGTCTAAAGGATATACTGTTGTATTTCAAGATAATAAAATTGTTACAAGAAAAAGTTCGTTAAATGATTCATCATTTGTTTTAAAATTTTATGATGGAGAAATTAAGGCGAAAGAAGTAAAGGAGTAAAAAATGAAATTTGAAGAATTAATGGATGAATTAGAACAAATTGTCCATGAATTAGAAAATGATGATTTAAGCTTAGATGTTTCTATTGAAAAATATAAAAGAGGAATGGAATTAACAAAAGAATTAAAGAAAATCTTAGATGATGCAAAAGAAGTAGTTGTTGAAGAAATAAACGATACAAATAATTAAATTTATTTTTATTGAATGTTGATATAGATAAAACTAATTTCAGAAAGGATAGATGAATTCATGATATCATTAGAAGAAATAACTTCTCCATCATTTTTAAAGCAATTAAGTATACCTGAATTAGAAGAATTATGTGTACAAATTCGTCAATTCATCATCAATAATGTCAGTAAAACTGGTGGACATCTATCAAGTAATCTAGGTTTTATCGAAGCAACTGTTGCATTACATTATGTTTTTGATAGCCCTAAAGATAAATTGTTATTTGATGTTGGTCATCAAGCATATACTCATAAAATCTTAACAGGAAGAGCTAATCAATTTATAAATTTACGTAAAAAAAATGGTTTAAATGGCTTTTTAAAGTATGAAGAAAGTATTCATGATGTTTGGGAAGCAGGTCATTCATCAACAACCATCTCCGCAGCTGCTGGTTTTTTAGAAGCAAAAGAACATGATTCATCAATTGGTGAAGTAGTTGCTATTATTGGCGATGGCTCCATTCAAAATGGTTTAGCATTCGAAGGTCTTAATTATATAGGTAGTCAAAAAAATCAAAAAGTAATTATTGTTTTAAATGATAATGAAATGTCAATATCTAAAAATGTTGGTAGATTAGCTAGAAGAATGTCGAAAGCTAGAGTTCGTAAAGGTTATTTACGTATCAAAAGATTAACACCAATGTTTTTAAAAAAACATACAGTTCGCTTAAAAGATTTTGCTTATACTGCCATTTATGGTAATAATATGTTTAGATGTTTAGGTTATGCATATTATGGACCTATTGATGGTCATCAATTAAAAGAATTAATTACATATTTTCAATTTGCGAAAGAAGCAAAATCATCAGTTGTTTTACATTTAAAAACAATTAAAGGAAAAGGATATTCCCCTGCTGAATGTGATTTGCAAGGTAAATGGCATGGTGTTGGTCCATTTGATGTCGATTTAGAACAACTAAAAGAAAACATCAAACCAGGTAGAATTCCTTGGGGTGTTGGCATTTCCTCAATTTTATCTAAAATATTAAAAGATTATCCACTTACAAGAATTATTAATCCCGCAATGTTATCTGGAACACATTTGGATTGTTTACAAAAAGATTTTGATGATCGAGTAATAGATGTTGGCATAAATGAAGAACATGCTGTTGTTATGGCTGCAGCTATGGCAAGAGAAAATTTAATTCCAATTGTTTCAATTTATGCAACATTCTTACAAAGATCTTATGATTATATTAATCATGATGTTTGTCGATCTAATAATCATGTCATTTTCTTAATAGATCATGCTGGTTTTGTTAGTGGTGATGGATCTACTCATCAAGGAATATTTGATATTTCAATGTTATTACCTTTACCTAATATGGTTATTGCAAGTCCCAAAAATTTAATAGAAGTTAATAAATTATTACGATTTGCTATTAATTATCATGCACCATTTGCTATTCGTTATCCTAAAGGTGATGTTGTTGATAAAATTGATGAAGACAATGATTTACCACTTACATTAGGTCAATGGATAATTGAAAAACCATTAACAAAAGTTAACATATTAACTTATTCTGATAATGTATATGATTTTTTAGATAATTTAAATGAAGAAAATATCGGTTTAATTCATGCTTTATTTATTAAACCAATTGATATTGATTTATTAAAATCATTAAAAAATACTACATTATATATTGTTGAAGAAGTAATTTCAATTGGCTCACTCGCATCATTAGTATTTGAAATTAATAGTAAAGAAAATTTAAATATTAAGATTCATACTTTTTCGATTGAAAACTCTTTTCCTGATATTGGAACTCGTGAACAATTACGTAAGCAATATAAAATTGATGCTTTGTCTGTTATACAAACGATTAAATCCAAGGAGGAAACATGTTAGTTACCCTAAGTGTTACAAATTTTGCTATTATTGATCATTTAGAAATAAATTTTCATAGTGGAATGACTGTCTTAACAGGTGAAACAGGAGCAGGTAAATCTTTAATTATTGATGCTATTGGTTTATTGTTTGGTAAAAGAGCATCAAATGATATGATTCGTTTTAATGAATCTAAAGCGACTGTTGAAGGAATATTTTCGATAAATTCTCTTGAATTATTTAATCAATTAGATTTATTAGGTATTGAATATAATAAAGATGAATATTTAATTATTAAAAGAGAAATATATAGTTCAGGAAAAAGTATTTGTCGAATAAATAATACAGCTGTTTCCCTTGTTCAATTAAGTACATTAAGTGAACAAATTGGTGATATTCATTCTCAATTAGATACATTAGGATTAATTAATCCTAAAAATTATTTATATTTTTTATCTTCACCATTATGTCAAGAATATTTAAATGAATATAGTTTATCATTAAAAGAATACAAGCATAATGAAAAAGAATATAATGATTTAATTAAATTGAATCAAGAAAATACATTAAAAAAAGATTTTCTTGAATATCAATTTAAAGAATTAAAGCAAGCAAATATATCAATTGATGAAGAAAAATCTTTAAAAGAAGAATTGTCTTATTTATCTCATTATGAACAAATTGTTGAACAAATTCATTCATTTAAAGATTTATATGATGATAATGATATATTATCCAAAATTTATGATTCAATTAATTATTTGAATAAATTAATTACTTTTGATGAAAAATATCAATCATTAAAAGATATTGTTGAAGAAAGCTATTATAATTTAGATAATGTGTTATCAGATCCATTATTTAAAATTAATAATATTCAATTTGATGAAAATAGATTAAATGAAATTAATGAAAGATTAAGTGTTTATTCTGATTTAAAAAGAAAATATAAGAAAAATACTGATGAAATTATTGAATATTATCATTCAATTGAAAAAACTTTACAAGATATTGATAACTATGATTCTTTAATTCAAGAATTACAAAATAAAACAAATCAATCTTTTCATAAAGTTTTAGATATTGCAAAAAATATTAGTAATGAAAGAAAAAATGTTGCATCACAATTAACAACTAAAGTTGAAGAACAATTAGCAGATTTACAACTTAAAAATACTAAATTTAATATTGAATTTCATGATCAAAATTTACAAGATACTAATAACATTAATTTTTATAAAGATGGTATTGATAATGTTGATTTTATGGTTTCTTTCAACAAAGGTGAACCATTAAAACCTTTATCAAAAGTTGTATCTGGTGGTGAAATGTCTCGTTTTATGTTAGCATTAAAAACTATTTTAGGTAATAAAATGCCATTACAAACAAAAATATTTGATGAAGTAGATACTGGCGTAAGTGGTGTAGTTGCTTATAGTATTGCCAAAAAAATTAAAACTATTTCTGAGAAATCACAAGTATTATGTGTAACACATTTATCGCAAGTTGCCGCTATTGGAGATCATCATCTTAAAATAGCTAAATCAATTGTCGATGGAAGAACAATTACTGAAGTAAAAGAATTGACAAATGATGAAAGAATAGAAGAAATTGCCACCATGATATCTAATGGTAAACCATCATTATCAAGTAGAGAAGTTGCAAAAGAATTATTAAACAACATTACCAATATTTAATGTTCATATTTAAAATAATAATAAAGGGAATAATATATTAGAAAGGAGGAATTCTTATCAAAAGAATACGACATCTAGTATTATTCCTTTTTTGTACATTTTCAATCTTCCTTCAATTTAATGTTTTAATTACTGCAAATAATAATATTATAAATAATAATATTATAAATAATAATATAAATATAGAAACATTTAATGAAATACAAACAAATGAAGAACAATATGTAGGCGATGTAATCTTAGGCGGAGATTGTATCGGCTTACAAATGCAAAGCGTTGTGCAAATAATTGGTTGTTATGAAGTTAATAATAATGATAATAAACTTAAACCTTGGGATAACACAAATATTGAAAAAGGTGATATTTTATATTCATTAAATAATGAATTTGTAAGATCTACAGAAGATATAACTAGAATAATAAATGAAGCAAAAGAAGAAGAAATATCAATTAAATTAATTCGTAATGATCATTATATAAATTCAAAAATAAAGATTGTGGAAAATGAATATAATAAAAAAACGATTGGATTGTATATAAAAGATAAAATAAGTGGTGTAGGCACGATGACATTTATTAATCCTAATACAAAACGTTATGGTGCCCTTGGTCATGGAGTTACAGGAGCTTTAAATAAAGGTAATTTATTAGTTTCATCTGTACAGGGAATTAAAAAAGCAACATCTGGAGTTCCTGGTGAAAAATATGCAACTTTGTCGAAAACGACATTAGGCAATATTGAAGAAAATACTGAGATTGGAATCTTTGGAGAAGTAGATTCCTTGCCAAACCAATCAACTGTTCATGTTTTATATCATAATTATGTAAAAAAAGGTAAAGCACAAATAGCAACAGTTATGAATGGTAATACTATTCAGTATTATGATATTGAAATTTTAGAAGTAAAACAACAAAATAAAGCAGATATCAAAGGTTTAAAAATTAAAATAACCGATAAGAAATTAATAGAATTATCGGGAGGAATTATTCAAGGTATGAGTGGTAGTCCAATAATACAAAATGGCAATTTGGTTGGGGCTGTTTCACATGTTACTGTTGATAATCCTTTATATGGTTTTGGGGTATTTGCGGAATGGATGTTTTATGAAACACAATAAAAAAAGCTCCTTTTGTAGGGAGCCTTTTTATATATAAATTAATTATTTTGCCAATTGAATTAATAAAGCAATTAAAGCACAAACAGGAACTAAAATTGTTCCAATAGCAATTACCCAAACAAGAATTCTACCACCTGTTGTTTTTGCTGGACTTTTTGTTAATTCCACTTCAACAGAATTGTCCATTTTTGCTTTAGTTTTTATAAATGGCTTTTTATTGTCTTTTTCGTTTTTATTTACTTTCTTTTTGTTTGACATTGTTACACCTCATTTATTCTTACCTTATTATATCATAGATTTTAAAAAAAATAAACATTAATTTATATTTTTTTTCTTATCAATTTATGATATAACCCGAGTTTGACAGTTATTATGCGACAAATCCCTTACTGATCAATAAGTAAGGGATTTTTTTAATATT
>CANQVC010000062.1 GCA_947627195.1 uncultured Bacilli bacterium | reverse complement strand
TTAACGTTTTGTGCTGGTTGACTTGGCTTTGCTTGTTCAACTGGCTTATTATTTTGAACTGGTTGACTAGGTTTTGCTTGTTCAACTGGCTTAACGTTTTGTGCTGGCTGACTTGGCTTTGCTTGTTCAGTAGGTTTTGCATCTTTAGCTTGTTCTTGTTCTTTAGCTAATTTTTCTGTTTGTTTTATTGCATTGTTAGCAGCTTTCTCTGCTTCTTTAGCTAATTTATTATCAGATGATGAAACCTTACTTGCAGCATCTTTGGCAGTTTTTGCTGCTTCGGCTGCTTCTTTAGCCATTTCGGCATTTTCAAGTTTTTCTTCTTCAGTTGTAGGTTTATAGTTCTTGATTAACTCAGCTGCTCTTGCTGCTGCTTCTGCTGCTGCGATTGATGCTTTGGCTGCTTTTTCTTCAAGCTCTTTATTCTTTGCATCATCAACTTTTACTTCAGGAACTTTTTCTTCTTTCTTCTCTTCAACTTTTTCGTTTTCTTTTGCTTTCGCAATTTTTTCAGCTTCTTTTTGAACATTATTAGCTACTTTTTCAGCTTCTTTAGCTAATTTATTATCAGATGTTGCAACTTTACTTGCAGCATCTTTGGCAGTTTTAGCTGCTTCTGCTGCTGCCATTGCCATTTCTGTGTTCTCAAGTTTTTCTTCTTCAGATGAAGGTTTATAATTCTTGATTAACTCAGCTGCTCTTGCTGCTGCTTCAGCTGCAGCAATTGATGCTTTGGCTGCTTTTTCAGCAAGTTCTTTATTCTTTTCATCATCAACTTTTGTTTCAACAACTTCTACTTTTTTCTTCTTTCCTTTTAACTCAAGAATAGCATCAACTACTAAATCAATACTTCCTTTAGCAACTTCTACTGCTTCTTCAGATCCTATCTTTAATTGCGTTGCTGCTTGTTTTACTTGCACTTTACTTTGATTTACATAATCAGTAAATGCTTGATTTCCTAATACATATTCACATATAATAACTTCTTTTTTGATTAATAATTTCATTACACGTTTACTATATAATTTGAAATCTTCAAAACTATCATTGCGAATATGTTTCATATTCTCAACTTTAATTGCATAATCAGCAATCTCATTATACCATTTCTTTTGTTCATTACTTAGTCTGTTATATTTTTCTAAGTGAGTTTCTTTCTTAATAGCTCCAAAGCCTTTTTCTTCTTTCTTCTTTAATTGAATTTGATAACTTGTAGTTTTTCCATCAAATTCAATTTCAACAGTACCTTGTCCTTCTAAAGTCATATCAGGTTCATTTACTTCATAATCTATTACTTCTTCATTATATGGAGCAATATTATAAATTGCTTTAACAATTAATCCTTCATCTGTAAATTCTTCACCGATTTCATAATCTTTCTTTACTTTTTCTGTATCGATTGATAAACCTACTACTTTTCTTTCCTCAAATAGAATTATACATGGTTGTTCTACTACTTCTACTTGTGGAGCTTTTACTTCTTCTTTGATAGGTTCTACTACTGGTTCTTGATTCACAGTAGGAGTAGGCACCTGTACGATGACTGGTGCCACTTCCTGTGTGGAGGATGCTTTGGAAATCTTTCTCATTAATATACAGAATACAACAAGAGTTATGATAATCATTAGTACTTGAACAACCATTAACCAAAACATTGTTGTGTTAACGTCCCATGGAAGTTCATGTCCAAAAATACTTACTGTTAAGATTTTCATTTTTTATTCCTCCTTTGGTCCTTCTTGTTTTTTCTTTTTCTTTAGTCTAACACCTAAAATAGATGCGAATACGATAATACTTACAAATTCTATAGCCATAAATGTTAATGTTAATCCTAATTCCATTTCTGCTTCAATAATCTTTTGATCTTGATATGTTTCTTGATTAAATATTACGATAGCTTTATAAACGGTATTATTATTTTCATCAACAGTTTCTTCAATCGATGCTTCACATACTTGAACATCACCACATGTTGTACATGTAAATGTTGCTGTTGCAACGGTAAAGTCTTCATTCCATTCCCATGTAGGTTCACCATAAGTATGACCTAACATTGGAATTACTTCATCATATTCTGCATTATAAACTTTTTCTTCAAATGTAACTGAAGCCGAATAATGAATATTACCATTAGCTGTACATGTAGCTTCTGTTGTATTAATAGTAGCTTTTGTAGTTTTTGTTTGTTCATCATCACAATTATTACACTTGAATAAGAATGTTACATTTTCATGACTTTCATCCCATGTAATAATAGGATCATTATAACTATGTCCAAGTTTTGGTAATACTTTTTCTTGACTATTTGTATAAACAGTATCTAAGAATGTAACTGTTGCTGTGTAAATTATTTTACCATCAACTTCACATGTTTGTTTAGTATCTTCTTTAACTGTAATGACATTTCCACCAACACCTAAACTATTAGCAACAACTTGTTTAGTATCACTACATTTAGAACATGTAAATGTTGCTGTTGCAACGGTAAAGTCTTCATTCCATTCCCATGTAGGTTCACCATAAGTGTGACCTAACATTGGAATTACTTCATCATATTCTGCATTATAAACTTTTTCTTCAAATGTTACTGAAGCTGAATAATGAATATTACCATTAGCTGTACATGTAGCTTCTGTTGTATTAATAGTAGCTTTTGAAGTTTGTGTTTGTTCATCATCACAATTATTACACTTGAATAAGAATGTTACATTTTCATGACTTTCATCCCATGTAATAATAGGATCATTATAACTATGTCCAGTCATAGGAAGTGTTTCAACTGTTGTATCAGTAAATAATTGACCATTATAAGTTACATATGCAGTATAGATTGCCCTACCTTCTTTAACACATGTTGCAGGATTAGTTACTACTTCAATTCTATTACCATCAACTGCTGTAACATAAGCAGATATTTCAACATGTAAATTACATCTAGAACATGTAATTGTAACAGTAGCAGCCATGTTATTATCTTTCCATTCCCATGAAGTTTCATAATCATGACCTAGTGCTGAAACAAAGTTTCTTCTATGTTCAGTATGACATACACTACATTCATAACTTGTATATCCACCACTTACACATGATGGTAATACAAATGTAGTTTTACCTAATTCATCACATTCTTCTAAAGAACCTTCTTCAATATGACCACAAACACTACATACATTTTGGTGATAATCAACACCATCACGTACTGTATGCTTTGCTTGATATGAATGACTAATCATATCAACAAAACTATCTTGATATTCATGATTACATTTTGTACATCTATATACAGTATAACCTTGTTCTGTACATGTTGCTTCTTTTACAAATACAACTATAGCTTCCTCAATTCCATCACATTCTTCTTCTTTAGTTTTTCCACAAACTTCACAAATATATACATGATAATGTTTGCCATCTTTTTCTTTATATGATGGAGTTGTTTCCCAAGTGTGTCCTAAAGCAACACCTTCTATTACTTTCTTTTCGGTATAAACTTCGTATTCGTCATTAATAGCAGTTGCTGTATATGTTACATCATTTGCTGTTTCACAATCTTGTGTAGCAATTGATATTGTAACATTTGCTTCTACTTCTATATCTTTTTCACATCTATCGCAATGGAAAGTAGCATAAGCTTTATAGCCATTTTTATCTTCTTCCCATCTAAATGTTGCTTCACCAACTAAATGATGACCTAAGGCAGGAATTGGACGTAATCCACCTAATGAAGTGTCTTCAACATTTTCATATACACCATCATCTAAAGTAACATGTGCTGTATAATTACCTGTTCCTTTATCTGTACATGTAGCTTTTTCAACAACTTCAAATTCAACAGTTCCTTCTAATACATGGTTTTCACTACATCTAGAACAAATTACATGAAGAGTTGCACTAACATGTCCATCACTATCTTCACTCCATTCCCAACCAGTTTTATCACCATAATTTTCATCAACAATGAAGTTATGACCAAGAGCTTCTCCTGTTATTACTTCTAAAGTTGCAGTTTGTATATCACCTGATGCATATTCATCAAAGCTTACACTAGCAGTATATAATACTCCTTCACCTTTTAAGCAAGAAGCTGTTATATTTTCTGCTTCAGTATCAACTGTAATTTCTTTTGTTTGTTCACATTTACTACAAGTAAATGTTGCAGTTGCTTTTGTATAATCTTCACTAAATTCCCATGTAGGAGCAAGCCATGTATGGTTAGTAGCATCGATTAATACATCAAGTTCGTTTGTAAAGTCTTCTTCAAGTTCAGTTATATGAACAGTTGCTGTATAACGATATACACCTGTTGTTGTACATCCAGCTTCTACTTCAACATGTCCAACAATTGTTACTTCATTATTCTTGCTTTGGTATGTATGAGAATGAGTAATATCATTTTGACATAATACTGTAGCTGATGCAAAGTAACTATTTGTTTCAAGATCATA
Source organism: uncultured Bacilli bacterium (assembly GCA_947627195.1). Taxonomy (GTDB): domain Bacteria; phylum Bacillota_I; class Bacilli_A; order ML615J-28; family CAG-698; genus CAKOMG01. Next base: position 1,697 of record CANQVC010000062.1, on the reverse strand, counting down.
TGTCCAAGTCCATATAATTTCACTTGACCACTTATGTTTCAACATTGGAATTTCTTCTGTTGTTTGACCATAATATTCATTATTATTTGGTCCAATTACTTTAGCTGTATAAGTCATTAAACCTGCTGCTTCACATAAAGGAGCAATTGTAACAACATTAGTAATATCTTCACCTGTTGCTTCTTTAGTTTCAGTGTAAGTACCACATCTAGAACATGTAAATGTTGCTGTAGCTTTTGTTACACCATCCCATTCCCATGTAGGTTCATTATTCCATTCATGTCCTAATTTTTCAATTGTAACTTCATTTGTTAATGTATATTCTTTTTCATCAGGATCAGTAACTTTAGCTGTATATGTTCTTAATCCATCAGCTGTACATGTAGCTTCATTTCCTTCTAATACAGTAGAAGTTATATCATCTTTAGTAACTGTTTTAATTACTGTACTATTACATTTATTACATTTAAATGTAACAGTAACTGTTGATGAATCTAAACTCCATACACTAGAATCAATATTCCATTCATGTTTTAAAGCACTATTAGGAGTTGCAAAATCCATAGTAGATACTTCAGTTTCGTTTGTGAAATATTGGTCATTATTACCTCTTGCACTTTTTGGAGAAACAGTTGCAACATATGTTTTAATTTCATCTTGTTCACAACTTCTTTCTACTTTCACAACAGGGTCAGAATCAATTTGAGCTGGTATTTCTAATGTTTGTCCACATTTATCACGATGACATTTTAATACTAATACAGCACTAACTTCACCTGTAATAGGATCTTGTGTCCAAATGAAGCCATCTTCTTTAGCACCTTTAGATGTATCAACATACCATTCATGTCCTAAAGCAGGTATTTTATCAAGTTCTAATTCACTTGTAAATGATTGTCCATCAACAATAACTGTAGCTTTATATGAAATGAAACCTTCTTCATCACATGTTGGTGCTTTTCTTGAATCATCAATAACAATCTTATTAGGATCATCTTCTAAAGCACTTTGAGTCGCTGTAGCTGTAGTTGTAGCTTCACCACATACTTTACATACTAAATATACAGTAGCATAAGAGCCATTACTATCCCAAATCCATCCGTCATTTTTTCCATCAGTACTATCTTTTGATGCATCAGTTGTCCATGTATGAAGAGCTAAAGAGCCTTCTTTTACTGTTTGGGTAGCAGTAAACGTCTTTATTTCACCATTAGGATCATATAAGAACTTAGCTGTATAAGTTCTAACAGCTTGTTGTGTACATGTTGCTTCTTCTGTTATTTCACTAGTAATTTGACCATCTTCATTTAATGTAGTAGTTACTGAAATTGTTTCTGTATGACCACATTCGTTTAAACATGTATATGTAGCAGTTGCTGTTAATGGGTCACTACTCCATGTAACAGTAGGATTGCCATATTTATGTCCTTTTGCTGTACCTTCTGTAACATCATTAAACGTTGCAGTTAAATCAACATCATTTAATGTGAATGAATCAGCATCAATACTTATATTTCCTTCTATATCAAATACTAATTTACCTCTAATATCTTCTTCAATACTAAATGTAACATTGTATTCAACATAATAATCAGTAGTACAAGTTGCAAGATGTGTTGTACCTTCACCTACTAATTTCTTCTTAACAGTAGCTTTTGCATGACAAGTAGCACATTCTAAATATAAAACTGCATAAA
>CANQVC010000061.1 GCA_947627195.1 uncultured Bacilli bacterium | reverse complement strand
AATTATTTAACTGAAGTATTTAACTGTGATGTTGATTTATTAGAATTTAGTTATGCAATTAATAGTTTTGATAAATCGCAACTAGAATCTTTAACAACGCTATTCTAAAGAACTAAGGATCTACCAAAAACTCTTCTGATTAAATAATATTGGTTCATGAACTATATTTCATGAACCATTTTTGGATTGCAATTAAGAGCTCTTTATGCTATAATAAATATAATATAAACAATTAATTATTAACAAAAGGGAAAATAATGATTAAATTAGCAAAATATTTAAAACCATATCGGGTAAAAGCAATAATAGCTCCTATATTTAAATTAATTGAAGCCATTTTTGAACTTATCGTTCCAATTGTAATGAAAATGATCATTGATAAAGGAATTACTGAAAATCTTGGCATTGATTATATTTTAAAAATGGGTGGCATTCTTGTTTTACTTTCTGTTGTTGGCTTATGTAGTTCATTAGTATGTCAAACATTAGCTTCCATTGTTTCTCAAGGATATGGAACTATTGTTCGTAATGAACTTTTCAAACATATTCAAACATTTTCTCACAAAGAAATTGATAAATTTGGCTCAGCTACTTTAATAACTAGAATAACTAATGATGTTAATCAAATTCAAACAGGTGTTGCAATGTTAATTCGTTTAGTTGTTCGTGCCCCATTTTTAGTAATTGGTGCCACAATTATGGCATGTACAATTCATTTAAAAATATCGTTAATTTTTGTTTGTACAGCCTTACTTTTATCAATTGTTATTTATTTTATAATGAGTCGTAGTGTTCCTTATTTTAAAAATGTTCAAAATCAATTAGATGTTGCAACTACTATAACAAGTGAAAATTTATCAGGTACAAGAGTTATTAGAGCATTTTCTAGACAAAACACTGAAGAAAAAAGATTTAATGAAGCATGTACATCATTAAATAAAGCTTCAGTTAATGTTGGGAAAATATCAGCTTTATTAAATCCAATAACTTATATGATTGTTAATATTGCTATTGTTTTTATATTATGGTTTGGAGGAAATGAAGTAGTATTTAATACTACCTTAACTAAAGGCGATATTGTTGCTTTAGTAAATTACATGACACAAATTTTATTAGCTTTATTAGTATTAGCTAATTTAGTTGTCATATTTACCAAAGCTTCAGCTTCAGGATATCGTATTAATGAAATATTTGATACAAAACCATCATTAAGTATGGGAAAAGATGATATCAAAGAAAATAATGAAGCAGTTATTACTTTTAAAAATGTATCATTTTCTTATAATGACAATAAATTATTAGACAATAAATTAGCATTAGAAAATATTAATTTTGAAATTTATAAAGGACAAACTATTGGTATAATTGGTGCAACTGGTAGTGGCAAATCAACATTAGTTCAATTATTATCTCATTTATATGATGTAACAAAAGGTGAAATCTTATTATATGGTAAAAATATAAAAGAAATAAACAATGATGAATTAAGAAATTATATTGGCATTGTCCCCCAAAAAACAGTTTTATTTCAAGGAACAATTGAAGAAAATCTTCGTTGGCGCAAAGAAGATGCTACAGATGAAGAATTATGGCAAGCATTAGAAATTGCCCAAGCAAAGGAATTTGTTCAAAAATATGAAAAAGGTTTAAAAGAAGAAGTAGTAGCTGGGGGAAAAAATTTCAGTGGTGGACAAAAACAAAGATTAACTATAGCGCGAGCATTAGTTGGTAATCCTCATATTTTAATTATGGATGATAGCGCTAGCGCCCTTGATTTTGTTACTGATGCAGCCTTAAGAAAAGCAATAAAAAATGATTTATCAGATATGATTGTTATTATTGTTTCGCAAAGAACTTCCTCAATCAAAAATTGTGATTTAATTTTATGTTTAGATGATGGTAAATTAGTTGGTAAAGGAACTCATCAAGAATTATTACAATCATCAGAAATTTATCATAAAATTTATCAATCACAATTTAAGGAAGAAGGTGTTAATAATGAATAACCCTAAAAATAAATCATCTATCAAAGCTTCCACGTTTAAAAGATTAATGCATTATACCAAGCCACATATTGGATATTTAATTATAGCTTTAATTTTTTCCATTATTAGTGTTGCAAGTATGTTATATGTACCAATAGTAACAGGTAATGCCATCGATTTTATTGATGAATTATATTTAGAACATTCTCAAGGGTTAACAATTAATTTTAATGATTTAATACCATTCTTAATTAAAATAGTCATATCATCAATTATTTATGGTATTACCCAATGGTTAATGAATTTACTAACAAATATTGCTAGTAATAAAACAATTCAAGATATTCGTGAAGATGCTTTTCATAAAATGTTATATGTCCCATTAAGTTATATAGATCATAATAGTCATGGCGATATAATATCACGTATTATCAATGATGTTGATTATATATCAACAGGTTTATTACAAGGATTTACCCAATTATTCACAGGAATTATTACTATTATTGGTACAATCTTATTTATGTTATTCACTAATATTGCCCTAACAATTGTTGTAGTGGTTTTAACTCCATTATCATTATTTGTTGCTTCATTTATTGCCAAACACATTCATAAAATGTATGAAGCTCAAGGTAAAGCAATGGGTGAACTAACAGGAATAATAGAAGAATATGTAGGTAACGAAAAGATTGTGAAAACATTCCATCAAGAACAAAAAGGAATTGATAAATTTAAAGAAGTAAATAATGAATTAAAAAAATGGGGAGTAAAAGCTCAAATATATTCAGCTTATACCAATCCTTGTACTCGTTTTGTTAATGGTATTGTTTATGCAGCAGTTGGAGTAATTGGGGCAATTGTCATATTTTATAATAAAGATAGTTCAGTTGTTCAATTTAATAAAGTATTAAATTATATTTTATTTAAATCATCTTTTACAGTTGGTGCACTTACATGTTTTTTAAGTTATGCTAATCAATATACTAAACCATTCAATGAAATATCAAATGTTGTAAATGAATTACAAAATGCCTTTACAGGAGCAGGAAGAGTATTTAAATTGATTGATGAAGAAAGTGAAATTGATTTAGGTAAGCAATCATTAGATGCAAATGGCAAAGTTAGTTTACAAAACGTTTCGTTTTCTTATTTTGATAATCAAACATTAATTGAAAATTTCAATTTAAATATTCACCCAGGAGAAAGAGTAGCTATTGTTGGACCTACAGGTTGTGGGAAAACAACATTAATTAATTTATTAATGCGTTTTTATGATGTTAAAAAAGGGCAAATATTAGTTGATGATATTGATATTACTAATTTAAAAAGAAGTGAATTACGAAAAAATTATGGTATGGTATTACAAGATACATGGTTATTTACAGGAACTGTTAGAGAAAATATTGCATATGGTAAACCAGATGCAACATTAGAAGAAATTATTAAAGCTAGTAAATTAGCTCATTGTCATAATTTCATTGAAAAATTACCCCAAGGTTATGATACAATGGTAAGTGATAATGAAGCAATATCCCAAGGACAAAAGCAATTATTATGTATTGCTCGTATTATGTTAATGATACCACCAATGCTTATATTAGATGAAGCAACTAGTAGTATTGATACATTAACAGAAATCCAAATTCAAGATGCTTTTCAAACAATGATGAAAGGTCGTACTTCCTTTATTATTGCCCATCGATTAAGTACAATTAAAAATGCTGATATTATTTTAGTTATGAATAATGGAAATATTATTGAACAAGGTACTCATCAAGAACTATTAAAAATGCATGGATTTTATTATCAATTATATAATAGTCAATTTGAAGAATAATCTTGTCTTAGAAAAGGAGTTAAAATGTTTTTAGAATTTATTAAATCATTAGTAATACCAATTAAAATGAAAAAGTTTCGTTATATTAGTGTCTTATTTGCCATTTTAATTTTTATTTTGGAAATATTTTTGTTATCACTTCCTCATAATTTTTATATAAAAAGTAATCATGAAAGATACATTTTAGATAAAGCATATATTGCTAATTATTATGAAATAGGTGATGCTAATGTGTATAGTTATCCATTAAAAGAAAATAAAACAAACGATTTTCAAAATATTAAAGATTCAGAATATCATATTGAAGAAAACAAAATGGTTGCGAAAACTAAAGAAGATATTCGTATTTATAATGTATCTTATATAAATAATGAAGAAGAAATGAATCTTTATATTGTTTTTGATGTAGCTAATAATATGTTAAATAAAATTACTGAATATCAAGATAAATATTTAGAAAAATATCCAGATGAAACTAAAAATGATGCATTTTATATAAGCCAATTTATTTATATAAGATCACTTAGAGAAAATATTGAGGGTGAAACATTATTTGAAGAATACAATAAAAAGACAGAAAAAGAATTAGATGATGAATTAGCAACATATACTAATTTTGATTTATTTAATATTGAACCAACAAAGAAAGATTCTTATTTATTATTGTTTACCGAAAATTATTTATTAACGCAAATTCCCATAATAGAAAAAGATGAAGTAACGTATGCTTCAATGAGTGTAGAATATGCTAGTGGCGCTACTTTAGATTTTCGTGAAGTAAATAATATTGATGAATTTGGTAAAGAAGTTTGTGAAGGAGTCTTACCAATATTATTTAATCAAGATGTCAACTTATATATAATCAATGTAGTATTTTATGTTATACTTTATCCATTAATTATAGTTTTAATAATGTGGTTTGCAATGCATAAAAATGGTGTATTAAAAAGATTTAAAGAATATTATAATGTTGCAAGTATTGCTTCACTTGCCCCATGTCTAATTACATTCATTTTATCTTGGTTCATTAATAATGCAATAATAGCATATGGTATAATTTTCTCAATATATCTTTTATTCTGTTATATTAAAATAAATAGTAAACCTGAATTGATTGATTAAAAGAGGTAAAAAATGAAGTTTGAAGATTATTTATATATTCGTCCGTCTCTAGAAGAAACACAAATTAAAATAAATGATTTAAAACAAAAATTTAAAAATGCCAATACAGTTGATATTCAAATAGATTGTATAAATAAATTTAATGATTTAAGAAATCATGTTGATTCAATGTTTACTTTAGCATCTATTCGTCACACAATTGATACTTTAGATCCTTTTTATGAAGAAGAACAAAATTTTTGTGATGAAAATAGTCCTAAATATACTGATCTAATTACTGATTTCTTTAAAGAAATGGTTAAATCTAAATTTCGTAAAGAATTAGAAAAAGAATTTGGCACATATTTATTTCAAAAAATAGAAGTTTCTTTAAAAGCTTTTGATCCAATAATAATGGAAGATCTAATTGAAGATAATAAGTTATCAACAAAATATGGTAAATTAATAGCTTCATGTAAAATTGAATTTCAAGGTAAAATGTGTAATTTATCACAATTAAGTGCTTATTTTGAAAATCCTAATGATTTAATTCGCCAAGAAGCACAAAAATTATATTGGCAATTTTTCCAAGAACATGAAGATGAAATTGATGATATATATGATTCCATGGTTAAAGTTCGTGACCGTATGGCTAAAAAAATGGGCTATAAAAACTATGTCCAATTAGCTTATTATCAATTAGGTCGAACAGATTATGATAGTGAACTTGTGAAAGGATACCGCCAACAAATATATGAAAGTGTTGTTCCTTTACATCAAAAATTAATTGAAAAACAAAGAAAAAGATTAAACAAAGAACATTTATATTATTATGATTTACCATTATTATATTTAGATGGTAATGCAACCCCAAATAAAAATAAAGACGAATTAGTTAAAGCAGCTGAAGAAATGTATAAAGAAATGTCTAATGAAACTAATGAATTTTTTGATTTCATGTTAGAACATGATTTATTAGATTTAGAAGCTAAACCAGGAAAAGAAGGAGGAGGTTATTGTACTTTTATTCCTGATTTTAAATCACCTTTTATATTTTCTAATTTCAATGGTACATCAGGTGATGTTGATGTTTTAACTCATGAAGCTGGACATGCTTTTCAAGTATATCAATCAAGAAATATCACTATTCCTGAATATTTATGGCCAACTTATGAAGCTTGTGAAATACATTCAATGAGTATGGAATTTTTTGCTTGGCCATGGATGGATAAATTTTTTGATAAACAATGTAATAAATATCGTTTTTCGCATTTAGAAAGTGCCATTGAATTTTTACCATATGGGTTTGAGCGTTCAAATGGACATAAAAATCTAAATTTAAGAATTAAAGCAGCCTAATTCAATGAAAAGAGCCAATCTTCTGAGATTAGCTCTTTTGTTATTGTTTATGCTATAAAGATAAAAAATACGTTCTTGTTGACATTTAGTTTATAGCAATCTTCCGCCATCATTCCATTCGCCATACATAATGCCCCGCCGAGTGTTGCAAATGAATTTTTCCAACCGACTTTGAAATAAAGCGGGTATCCTCTTCTTGATTTGAATGGTATCAATTCGAACTCTTTTGTATAGATCGGGGAATTTTTGAAAATTCGCCCATACTTCT
>CANQVC010000060.1 GCA_947627195.1 uncultured Bacilli bacterium | reverse complement strand
TTTAATACAACATCTAATAACCAATGTTGAGACTCTATATTCCAATGAGATAATTTTATTGCTTGTAAATTCTCTATATTTCCCTTTTTCTTCCCTACTTGTTTTTTTCTCTATTACTCCTATTATTGCTATTTCTCCATAAAATGATTTGTTTTTAAATTTATTATATAAAAAACTTGTATCTGTTATCATTGTGGATTTATATATTTCTAGATATAAGGGCAATTATATAACTTTTAGGAAAAAATAATCAGTTAGATCAACATGGTATATATTTTTATTTATATCTAAAGAATAAATACCATTTTTATTAGTTACTTTAATTATAAAATCTTTTTCTAAATCTGAAAGCATTATTAAATTTGTATTTAAATGATTTTGCGGATATTATTTTGTATAATATGGAAACTTATCAATTTCCAGTAAAATAGGTATTGTTATTCCTACTGATGGAATAATACATACTTGTTCATTATCTTCATCAAATGATAAAATAATAATTCTAACAATAAAACCGACTAGAAATAAAATACTTGTAATGGTACAAATAATATATAATTTTCTCATTTAAAATCTCCTTTTGGGTTTTACATTAAAAAATATTAGAATTAATAAACATTAAATTATTAAATCTATGATTTAATAGAATCATTAAGTGACTTAAAATATTCAAATAAGAATTCTTTACCTTCATCGAAATTCAATAATGTTTTTCCATCTATCTTTATTTCATATATAAAATCAAACGTATGAAACATAAAATAAAAACTATGTCTTGACATGACAAATTCAACTTTATCCCCTTTGGATAAATTCAATAATCTATCTGAACATATTAAAGGTTCTTCTTTATAAAATTTGCTTAGTTCTATTAAAATTATATATTTTTCTTGAAAACAATGTTTATCATTTTTCTTATTTTTAATTCTTATTCTTTTTTTATTGTTCCTCTCAATTCTACACAATCTTTTTTATAAGAAAATTCTTCAATAAATTTTATTCTTTTTTCCTTAATCTTTTTTCTATTGATAAAGAAATTCAATTCACTAAGTAAAAACAATAAGCAATAAAATAAACATATAAGTATAATTACAGTTACCAAGCCAATAATATATTCCTTTATCCCATACCATTCTGGAAAATCTCCGTCAATGTACAATGCGCATAATAAACAATATTTAATAAATTCCCACATTATTTATCACTCCAAAAATTATTTATGAATGATTATTAATTTTATTTAGGATTAATAACGTTTTTTAATTATACTTTTATTATACATTTATAATAAATTTATGTCAATAAAAAGAGAGGAAATTAAAACTAATCAATTAAAAAAGTTGACTCAATACGAATCAACTTTTTAATACAATATTATTTAACATAACGGATAAAATCAACTTTTTCTAGTTTTAAAAATTCATCAACAATCTTTTCTGGTGTAAAACCATAATTTTCAATAATTACTGGTCCTGGAGCACTTTTACCAAATTTTTGAATTCCATAAACTAAACCAAATTGACCAACATATTTATAATAATGCGCACCTTCACTCATTTCTATTACCATTTTACGTGATACATAACTTGGTAATATTTCTTCTTTATATTCGTTTGATTGTTGATCAAATAAATATGTAGATGGCATTGAAACAACACGAATACTTAATCCTTTGCTTTCTAGTATTTCTTTAGCTTTTAAAGTAATAACAAGTTCAGAACCTGAAGCTATTAATATTCCATCAATTGTTTTACCTTTTTCTTTACTAACAATATATGCACCTTTATTTACTGCTGTTTTTTCTTTTTCTATTAATGTTGGTAAAGTTTGACGTGATAAAACTAAAACTGTTGGAGTTGTTTTACTTTGCATTGCAATTATATATGCTTCTCTTGTTTCATTTGCATCACATGGACGAATAACATTAACATTAGGAATTGAGCGAAGCATTGTAAGATGTTCAATTGGATGATGGGTAGGACCATCTTCACCCACTGCAATTGAATCATGAGAAAATATATATATAACAGGTAACTTAGTTAATGCTGACATTCTAACAGCTGGTTTTAAATAATCAGAAAAGGCAAAGAAGCTAGAACAAAATGGTCTTAATTGATGTAAAGCAAGTCCATTGCATATAGCTGCCATGGCATGTTCTCTTACACCAAAACATATATTTCTTCCTAATCTATTTTCTTTAGTAAACATCCCACCTTGACATTGTGCCATTGTACTACTAGCTAAATCAGCTGATCCACCTAAAACACCAGGATGAAGATTACTAATTTCATTTAATACTATACCACCTGATTTTCTTGTTGGTTGATTACAATCTAAAGAAAACTTTGTTAGTTCTTTATCATAATCAATCATAAAATCATCATTCATTATATGGTTAAATTCATCTAAGATATCTTTATTACATTTATTAATTTTATTATTCCATTTATTATATGATTCTTCTCCTCTTTTTAAGAATGTTGATGAATAATAATCATATACTTCTTGCGGAATATAAAATGGTTCTCCACCAAATGCTTTTCTCATTTCAAGAACTTCATCATGAGGTAATGGGGCACCATGAACTTTAGCTGTTCCTTGATCTTTTCTACCATATCCAATTACAGTTTTAACTTCAATAAATGTTGGTTTATGATTTCTTTGGGCTTTTAAAATAGCTTTTTCAATATCATCACAATTATTACCATCAATAACTAAATCATATTCCCATCCCATTGATTGATATTTATTTTTAGTATCTTCACTATTACATGCATCTACTCTACCATCTAACTGTACATCATTAGAATCATATAAAACAATTAATTTAGATAATCCTAAATGTCCAGCTAAAGAAATAGCTTCTTGACATAATCCTTCTTGAATATCGCCATCACCACATAGTACATAAGTATAATGATTAATAATATCAGGATATTTTGCATGTAAATATTCTTCACCTAAAGCTATTCCTACCCCTTGGGCAACTCCTTGACCTAATGGACCTGTTGTTGCATCAATTCCTGGAGTAACTCCACATTCAGGATGTCCTGGAGTAATACTTCCTAAACTTCTAAATTTTTTTAAATCTTCTTTTGTTATTGAAAAACCACATAAATGTAATATTGTATAAATTAATGATGAACCATGTCCAGCTGATAATACAAAGCGATCACGATTATACCATTTATCATTCTTTGGTGTAGCATTAATAATTCTTGTATATAATGTATGTAAAATAGGAGCTGCACCAATGGCCATACCAGGATGTCCTGATTTTGCTTGATCGATTTCTTCTGCACATAGTAATCTTATTGAATCAATAGCTAGTTGATCAATATTATTGTTCTTTTCCATTTACACCCTCCGCAAGCATTTTGTGAATGCTATCTGCATCTTGATAAGAACATTTAACAACATTCCCAGCAATATAAACACTATTAGCCCCTAATCTTTTTAATTCTTCTGGTTTAACTAAATCAACATCTTTTACTTCCACAATAACTCGAGACATTTCTTTATTTATACTAACAATATTGTTATCACCAAATGCTAATAAAAGTTCATTTTTTCTTTGATCTTCTGTTTCAGTAAATTGATTCTTTTTATATTTGCGCATTATTTTGATCTTTTTCACAAGAGCAATCGAAAAAGCTACAATCATTAAAATAAAAATTGGTAGAATAGTAGCTAAGACAATGATAACATCAGTCGTTGTTGCACCAAATAACATTTTTACCCACTCCTAGTCTTTTATTTATAACTAATTATACCACACTTATTTGAATTTTCATATATGAAAAAAGAAAAAACGTTCACAAATTTTATTTTTTCATGTATAATAATACAAAAGAGGTAAAAAAATGATTAAAATTAAGAAGTGTATTTATAAAAACGAACTAATTGATTGTTACAAAATTCGCAAAAAAGTTTTTATTGAAGAACAAAACGTATCATTTGTTGATGAATATGATTTATTAGAAAATGAATGTGATGTGTATATTGGTTATATAAATGATATTCCTGTTGGAACATTAAGAGTTAAACAATTACCAGAAGGGATTAAAATACAAAGAGTTTGTGTTTTAAAAGAATATCGTAATCAACATGTAGCTTCAACTTTAATTAATTATGTATTTAAAAAATATAAATCTAATGTTTATATTGTTGATGCACAAATACAAGCAATTCCCTTTTACGAAAAATTAGGATTTGTCTGTCAAGGAGATATATTTTTAGATGCTAATATTGAACATAAAAGAATGTACAAATTCTAATATAATTGAAAATTATAATATAATTGAAAATTATAATATTTTTAAACTTTTAACTATATCAATTTAATATTTATACATATATTAATATTGAGGAGGTGAAAGGATGGCTTGTGAAAGAATAAATTCAACTTCTTCAAAAAATACAAATTATATTTTAGATTCAATTAAACGCATTGACCAATTACAAAAAGAAGTCTTAATGGAAAATTCAACAACAGGCTGTGATGGACCATTAATTAGTAGATTATATGATACAAAACCTGTTTCATTTGGTCTATGTGGTGGTACAAGATTATCAGCATATGTTGGTTATACTGGAGGAACAACAGAATTATTTAGAATTGAAGAAGTTCGTGGAACTGATGTCGTTCTTCGTCTTTTAGTTAATACAGAAGGAACAGTTACATGTACTGAATATACTTGTATTTTAGATACAAACTGTTGCTGCTCAATGCAATGTTTTGATCCAGTAAATTGTGAAATAATGAACAACTAAATTCTAACAATTATTATATCTTTTATTTGTGATAAAGAAAGTTGAATTATTTTTCCTTCTTGTTCACAGAACAAAGTATCATCTTCTAATTGATATGGGACTGCCTCAATGTCTTTTTTATTCTTTTGGATAAATTTAATGACAATGGGGTGTCCCTTTTTATACATTTTAATTGCTCGTTCTAATTTAATATTGTTTTTATTTTCTTTATTATTTCGACTATCAAATATTGTTTGATTATTTGCTTCTACTTGATTATTACTAATTGATTGAATAAACATTAATGGTCCTTGATTAATTTTATTCTTATTCATAAAAATCACCCACTATTATATATGTAGTGAGTGATGTTTTTATTTATATAATTGGCAATAAATTTCTTTTAATCCCTCTAATAATAAATGTTCATCATATATTACATTATTACAATATGGAGCTATATATTTAGCTACTCCACCTGTTAGAATTATTTGTACGTTTTCTTCTTTCATTTCTTCTTTCATTTTTTTGATAGTTCCATCAACAACACTACTAGATGCATATATCATACCACTTTGTAATGATTCTTCAGTATTTTTGCCAATGATATGTTTAGGAGCTTTAATTTTAGCTGATTCTAATAAAGATGTTGAAGAAATTAAATTACGAAATGATTCAACAACTCCAGGATATATAATAACTCCTAAAATGTTTTTATTTCTATCTACTGCCACAAATGTAGTTGCTGTTCCCATATCAACAACAATTAAGGGAACTTGATATTTTTTTAAAGCCATATATGCTCCAACTAATAAATCAGCACCTAATTGTTTAGGATGATCAATACATATATTCATTCCTAAAGGCATATCAACATTAACAAAATGAGGTTGGATATGAAAATATTTCACAAAACTTTCTTCTAAAATAAAATCAAGATAAGGTACAACACTAGAAATAATAATTCCTTTAACATCATTTATTGATAAATTTAAATGACGAATATTTTCTAAGAAAATATGACCATATTCATCCATTGTTCTTTCTACTTTTGTTTCTATACACATTGTATCTTGTAATTGATATTTTTCTTGTTTAAGACAAAATATTCCAATAGCAATTGTTGTATTACCAACATCAACACATATTAACATATTATATCTCCTCGTATAATATAAATTGTTTTAATATATTTTAAAAAAAGACCACTTATTAAAATGATCTTTTACATCAAAATAGAATTAGGCACGAGATGTATATTCACCATCGATTGTTGAGACGATGATTGTATCTCCAGCTTCAATAAATAGAGGTACATCTAATACATATCCTGTTTCTAATTTAGCTTTTTTTCTAGCATTAGCTGCTGTATTTCCTTTTACACCAGGGTCACATTCCACAACTTTTATTTCAACTTTTTCTTTTAGATTGACGCCTAGTATTTCTCCTTCATAATCAATAATAGTTACTTCAGTTCCTTCAAGCATAAAATTCTTTTCATATTCTAATCTTTCTGAGGGAATTTCAATTTGTTCATATGTTTCATTATCCATGAAAACAAAACTATTACCATCATTATACAAATATTGCATTGGCTTTTTTTCAATAATTGCTTTTTCAACTTTTAATCCAGATTGAAAATTAAATTGAGTTATTGCGCCTGTTCTTAAATTTTTAATTTTAGAACTTACAAATGCTTGTCCCTTTCCTGGTTTGACATGTTGGAAATCCATAACTTGATATATGTTTCCTTCATATTTGATTGTTAAACCAGTTTTAAATTCGTTTGTTGAGGTCATTTCTGCCATAATTTATTATTTCTCCTTCATTTATATATAGTATTATATTACAAAACAAATGGTTTGTCAATTATATTTTTTCTTTACTATTTTAATCTAAAATAGTAATATCATAATGAGTTGTAAATGATTTTTGTGGTGGTAAGATAATTAAATTTTTCTTTTTATAAAAATCATAATCAGAATTATATAAATCTGCATGACCATACCAAGGTTCTAAACATACAAATGGGGCATTTGGTTTAGTCCATATAGCTAACATTGGAAAATCCGGGAAAGAAAATAAAATTCCTTTATTATCTTTATTAATTAATTTAACCCATTTTGACTTAATTGTTGGATGAATAATAGCATCAATATCAAAATAATCCCATTTAAGTGGTAAAGATTTAATATTATTATATGGTATTGTTTGATCATAATTTAATGTTCCGTTTTCTAAAACAACTGTAGGGGCATTAAATGTTTCTTCTTTTTCGAAAACAATTGTGTAATCAGTAAATTTTTCATTTGGATATAATGGACATTTAAATCCAGGATGTCCACCAAAATTAAAAGGCATTGCTTCATTTCCTTTATTTGTTACATTAAATGTTGTAACTAATGTTTTATCTTTTAATTCATATATTATATGAGCTTCATATGTAAATGGATACATTGCCTTAGTTTCATTAGTTGATTCTTGAACTAATTCGATTTTGTTTTCTTCATGTTTAAGAGTTCTAAATTCTTGATCTCTTAGAAATCCATGTTGATTCATATGATATTCTTTGCCATTAATCATTGTTTTTAAATCTCTTAGTTTACCAACAATGGGAAAAAGAAAAGGAGCAATTCGATTCCAATATTCATCTTTTGTTCTTAAATAATTAAGACCATCTTTGTTAGTTAATTGTTGCATCTCAGCTCCATGAGATGAAATTGTTAATGTAAGTTCTTGGTTTTTAATTGTATATTCCATTATTTTACTCCTTGTATAGTGTATATTTGTATTAAATTCTTCTATAAGAAGAAAGGGCAACAAGACCTTCCAAAACTTGCTGCGTTAACTGCCTATTGTAATAAACTAATTTGCCTTATTTATTATATTAATAAAACAAGCTGTGCTTTTATCTAGCACATAAATTTTAACAAAAAAATAACTAAATATCAACATATTTGTCATCTATT
>CANQVC010000059.1 GCA_947627195.1 uncultured Bacilli bacterium | reverse complement strand
ATATATTTATTATAACACAAGTTAAGATAAAAGTCAACATAATTCGAACATTCTTTTATTCACCGCAAATTAAAGTGAATTTTATGAAAAGTTGTATCCATCATCTATATTATTGCTTTTTATTATTTAATGATTATTTCCTATAATTAATCTTCTTTTTTATTTGCTCTAGGGAATTTTTTCATATATTCTTCTTGAATTTTCTCTTTAGATATATGAGTATATATTTGTGTTGTTGATAAATTTACATGTCCAAGTAGTTCTTGCACAGTAATTAAATCAGCTCCCCCATTTAACATTTGCGTAGCAAAAGAATGTCTTAACATATGGGGACTAATCTTAAAATGTTGACTTGCTTTCTCTACTATATTATTTAAAATAACTCTAATTCCCCGTGGAGTTAGTGGTCTACCTCTAAAGTTTAAAAACAATATGTCACTTACTTCTTCTGTATTTTTAGCTTGTAACTCAATTCTTCCATATGTTACATATTCTTTTAAAGCATAAATAATTAAGTCATGAAGAGGTAAATATCTTTCTTTATTTCCTTTTCCTAAAACAATAACTTGTTGATTTACATAATCAATATCTTGTTGCTTGATACTACAAAGTTCACTGACACGAACACCAGTTCCATACATAAATTCTAATATAGCATAATCTCTTTTACCAATAGCATCACTTGTATCTATACTTTCAAATAGTGCATCAAGTTCTTCATTATATAAAAATCTAGGAAGAGGCTTATCTAATTTAGGAGAAGATATATCAGCAAAACATAATTCATCGACTAATCCCCTACCATAAGCATAACGATAAAAAGAACGTAAACTACTTAGTTTTCTAGCAACACTTCTTGGTTTAAATTGGTGTTGATTCAAATATGAAATATAATATCTTTGGGCATTTGGTCGCATTTTCTTTAAACATCCAAATTCATTTTGTTTTAAATAATTACAAAATTCTAAAATGTCATTTCGATAATTTTCCACAGTATAAGCTGAATATTTCTTTTCTGTTTCAATATATGTAATAAATTCATTTAATGCATATATTGATTTTTCTTCTAACATTTTCTTTTGTCCATCATTATTCATGACAAATTTCACCTCTATTTTTATTTATCCAATCTAAACTACGTTTAGCATAAAGACTTTTTCTTTGTTTTTTATTTAGTTTTAAAGTGCTAAAATCATTATAATTATCTAAAGTTTGAAATAAACAAAAATTAGCATTCATTGGTACAAAGTTTTGGTTTTGTTTACAAACATAATGAGCTAAAGATCCAATTGATGTGATATTAGGAAAATCAATTAATGGTTTATTTTCTATTAATCTAGCCATATTAATTCCTGCAATCATTCCACTTGAAGCACTTTCTAGATATCCTTCAACACCAGTCATTTGTCCGGCAAAAAATAAATCTTTTCTATTTAATGTTTGATAATAACAATTTAACACATTAGGACTATGAATATAAGTATTACGATGCATAACACCATAGCGAACAATTTCACAATGTTCTAATCCAGGAATCATTTGTAATATTCTTTTTTGTTCAGACCATTTTAAATGGGTTTGAAAGCCAACAATATTATACATAGTTTTACTAGCATCATCTTGACGTAATTGTACAACAGCATAAGGCATTTCATTTGTTACTGGATGACGTAAACCAACTGGTTTCATTGGGCCAAATAATAATGTCTTTTCACCCCTTTTAGCCATATCTACAATTGCCATACATCCTTCAAATACTTTCATTTCAAATTCATGAGGAATTATAGTTTCCGCATTTATTAATTCATGATAAAATTTTTTAAATTGTTCTTCATTCATTGGACAATTATAATATGATGCTTCACCTTTATCATAACGAGATTTTAAATAAGCAATGTTTTTATCAATAGATGATTCTAGGACAATAGGCGCAACGGAATCATAAAAATATAAATGTTCATCTCCACAAAAATTTTTAATTTCCTTACTTAATGCTTCACTTGTTAATGGACCTGAACAAATAATAGTATAAGAAGATGGAATTGTTATAACTTCTTCTTGAATAACTTCAACTAAAGGATGATTTTTCAAATAATTAGTTATATAATCACTAAATCCTACCCGGTCAACAGCTAAACATCCTCCTGCTTCAATTGCTGTTTTATCAGCTGCTTGCATAATTAAAGAATCTAATAATCTCATTTCTTCTTTTAAAAGACCAATTGCATTTTCTAAAGATTTAGCTCTTAATGAATTACTACAAATTAATTCCGCAAACTTATCAGTAGTATGAGCTTCCGTATTTTTCTTTTTTCTCATTTCATATAATCTAACAGGAATTCCTCTTTTTATTAATTGATAAGTTGCTTCAGATCCAGCAAGACCAGCGCCAATTACATTAACTTTTTCCACAGTTCTCATCCTTTCTTATATTTATAATTTTATCATATTTTTATTTATTTGTCATGCAAAATACATAAATAAAACAAAAAAGGTCTAAATCTGTATTTAAACCTTTTATATTATTACATTTCACTCATATGTAAAAAAGAATTACCATTTTCTGTAAAAGATAGAACTTTACCATAAATTAAATAATCTTCTTCAATACTTTCTAAATGCATAACATCAATAACTTCTATTTCCATTGTTCTAGTAGCATCTTTTATCAAAATACAACTATCTTTTTTAATAACATTGATATTTTTTAATTTATCAACTTTATCACTATGATTTTCACCTAATTGAATTGCAATATCTTTTTGTTGTTTTGATAAAGCACTAATACCAATATGATCACCTTTATTAATATTTTTGCCTGTTATACTTTGTGATCCTAATAAACATAAAATCTTATCATAATCAACTTGCATCATCCAAGCGCAAGTCATCCCATAACAATGATTGTTTTTTTCATAACTAACTACATTTACACCATGATCTACGGCTCTAAATCCCATCTTTTCCTCCTATTAATTATTTTACATATACCTTTGTTCCTGCTGGAAAAAGATTTTTATAATTTGCCTCAATAAATTCTTCTAATGACATGTGGGCTTGATCTAAAATAGAATCAATTGTATCATTTTCTTGTACTTCATATATTTGATATTGTACAGGAATTGTTAATACTTGATCTGTTACTAAATAAATCTTACCAATATCATTATATTCTGATAAATCATCAATTGTTATATTATTCTTTCTAGCAATTAATTCTAATGTATCATCTGGTTTTACAACATATTCAATAAAATAATTTGCTCCTTGATCCATTTTCTTTGGTATCAATAATACTTGATTTGGATAAATTAATGCTCCTTCTAAATTATTTTCTTTCAATAATTCATCTACTGTTGTATTATATTCTTGCGCAATTTTATATAATGTATCCCCTTTTTTCACAACATATTTTTGTTGACGAGGTTTATTAATTGTTGGATATCCAAATAAATTAAATCGCATGTTTTCACCTCATTTCTCTTTATATTATGCAAAGAAATGAAATGAAAATGGACATATGCCTAAATAATTAATTATTATTTAAAAGAAGTTTATTATAATATTCAGTCTTACGAAACTCTTCTAATTCTTCATCTATTTTAATATATTCAAATAATTCATGATCTTTATAATATATATATAAGAAACAATCATATGCTTTTTCATATAAATGCATTATAGAATATAAACAACCTAAATTATACCAAGTATAATAATGATTCTTATCTATCTTTAAATAATTTAAATATGCATTCAAAGCTTTATCATAATCTTTATAAACATCTTTATATAAAAGACCTAAATTATAATAAGTTTCAGGATAAAAATCATTATTGTTTAATTCTTCTAAATAATAATTTAATGCTAAATCATTTTGTCCTAAATTAGAATATACAACTCCAAGATTATAACATATACTAGTTTCTTGAGGGTTAATTTTATATGCCTCTTGAAAATGATGCAAAGCCTCTATATTATTACCATTTCTTTCATAAATTACCCCTAAACTAAGATTTGCCCAAAAATGATTAGGTTCATTTTCAATTACTTTCTTATAATAATAAATAGCTTTTTGTGTTTCTTCCGAATTATATTCTTTTTCCATATTATCATATAATACACCTAATGAATAACATATGCTTATATAATCATCATTATAAATTAAATCTTTATTATTTTTTGTTTCTATAAGGTTTTTTTCGGTTAGAAATTTTTCATAATATTGAATAGCTAATAAACTTTGATTAGTTTGTTCATAAATATAACCTAAATATTGATAGGCAATAAGAAAATTACCATATGATAAAACATCAAATAAAATTCTTTCAGCTTTTGGATAATTTTCTAATTGAATATAAAAATAAGACAAATTAATATAATCATTAATATATATTTTTTCTTTGAATGCTTCTTCAAAACATTTAATTGCTTCTTGATAATTTTCTATTTTCACAAAATCTTTACCTTGTTTTATAAGTGAATCATATTTTTTCATAATAATATCATAAGTAATGAAATTAAATTATTCAAGAAATGTAATAAAATAGTTACATAAATATTTTCATTAGATAAAGCATATGATGACGAAATAACTAAAGCAAGAGCAAAATATTCAAAAAAGAAAACCATACTTTGAAGGTCACTTACAACATGTATAAGAGCAAAGAAAACTGCGGAAACTAATACACATGCCCATAATGGAAATTTAGTATTTTTTCTTAAAGTACTAAATAAAAGTTTACGAAAGACAATTTCTTCAAAAATTGGTGCTAAAATAACAGAATATATTACAACATATCCCATATCACTAGATTTTAATGCATTAACAATTATGTTTTGATTTTCTGATGTTCCTTCAATATTTAAGCAACTATATATAAATTCAAATAAATAACTTGAACCAATAATAATACCAATGCCAACAATTATTATAATAATATTTTTTAACCAATTTTTTTTCCATGAAAATATATCATCTTTAAATTGTTTAAAAAACAAAGAAACTATTACACCAATACCTAATAAACTTGCTATTGATGATAAAAGAAATAATTCACCTTCTAAATTATTTATATCAAAATTTGTACCTTTATATTTAAAGACAATTGGTAAAATAAAGAAAGATGCTCCAACAAATAGCCAAATAAGAGCAACTAGGAAAGTAATTAAATATTGTTTCCCTATTGATAAAAATTCGTTTTTGTTTTGCATTTATTTACCTATCACATTTTAATGTTTTTATTTCATCTACAACTTGATTAAGGAAATCATCAATTGACATTGATACTGTATCTTGAGATCCATATCTACGAACAGAAAGTTCATTGTTTTCTACTTCTTTATCACCAATTACTAATTGATAAGGAATTTTTTTAGTTTGGGCTTCACGAATTTTATATCCTAACTTTTCATCACGTAAATCCATTTCAACTCTAATATCTAAAGATTTCATTTTATCACTTAATTTTTTCACAAATTCTTGATGATGTTCAACATTTACAGGAATTAATTTAACTTGGACAGGGGCTAACCAAACTGGGAATGCTCCACCAAAATGTTCTGTAAGAATACCAATGAAACGCTCAATTGAACCAAATAAAGCACGATGAAGCATTACTGGTCTTTTTAATTGTCCATCACTTCCAACATATGTAATATCAAATCTTTCAGGTAAATTCATATCTAATTGAATTGTACCACATTGCCATATACGATTCATTGAATCACGTAATTTGAAGTCAAGTTTTGGTCCATAAAAGGCACCATCTCCTGGATTAACTTTAAAATCTTTACCTGCTTCTTTACATGCATTAGCTAATGCTTCTTCAGCAATGTTCCATGTTTCTAATTTACCAATATATTTATTTTCAGGACGAGTTGATAATTCAATATGATAACTTAAATTAAATACACTATATACTTCATCAAATAATCTAATTAATGAAGAAACTTCACTAACTATTTGATCTTCTCTTAAGAAAATATGTGCATCATCTTGGGTGAAATTACGAACTCTAAATAAACCATTTAATGCACCACTTGCTTCATGACGATGAACTAATCCTAATTCACCCATACGAATTGGTAAATCTTTATAAGAATGAATACTATTCTTATATACTAATAATCCCCCTGGACAATTCATTGGTTTAATAGCGAAATCTTGATCATCAATTTTTGATGTATACATGTTTTCACGATAATTTTCCCAATGTCCTGATATTTCCCATAATGTTCTATTTAACATTATTGGTGTTTGAATGAATTGATAATTTTCACGTGTATGAACTTTATACCAATAATTTTCTAATGTTCTTCTTAAAATCATTCCTTTAGGAAGCCAGAATGGAAATCCTGGTCCATATTCACTAATCATAAATAATTCTAATTCTTTTCCTAATTTACGATGATCTCTTTTTGCTCTTTCTTCTAAATTATGTAAATGTTCTTTTAATTCTTTTTCATCAAAGAAACATACTCCATAAATACGTTGTAATTGTTCATTTTTAGAATCTCCACGCCAATATGCACCACTAACATGAGTCAATTTAAAATTCTTTAAAAACTTTGTTGATGGGACATGTGGTCCACGACATAAATCAACATAATCACCATGACGATATAAAGTAATTAAATTGTTTTCATCTAAGTCATTAATGATTTCTGTTTTATATTTGTCATTTTTAAATAATTCTAACGCTTCCTTTTTAGTTGTTTCAATTCTTTCAAACTTTAAATCTTTATTAACTATTTTTACCATTTCTTTTTCAATTAATGGTAAATCAGCTTCAGTAAATTTTATACCATCTCCTGGTTGAATATCATAATAAAATCCTTCTTCAATAGATGGTCCAACGCCAAACATAGCATTAGGATATAATGCTTTAACAGCACTAGCTAATAAATGACTACATGAATGATTTAAGACTGCAAAGCTTTCTTCTTTTTTCTTAAATTGAATTTTTGCATCATTTAAGATTGGTCTACTTAAATCATATTCTTCATCATTTACTAAAGCATAAATACTTTGTTTAGCTAATGAAGGAGAAATTGAACTAGCAATTTCATAAGGTTTTGTTCCTTTTTCAAATTCTTTTTTACTTCCATCTGGAAATGTGATAATCATTATTTTATCCTCCTCATATAATAAAAAAAGCCTTTGTACAACATTATCAAAATAATTGATAATATTATAAAAGGACGAATTAATCCGCGGTACCACCTTTATTCTTGGAAAACCAAGCGCTCCATTTTCCGATAACGCTGGAATGCGGAAATCCCTTTCGGGTTCTGCTCAGAGGTAGTAATAATAGAGGCATCATTTACAGTTCTCACTATCCTGTATCACTTATTATGTGTTTATTCTATTATCTTGTCCTCTTCAATGCATTTAAATACAAAGGTTTTATTTATAAACATTATATCACTATTCTTTTTATGTGTCAATATGCTTTTTATAATTTTAAAATAGTATTTATATTTATTTAAGTAAAAAAAAGGCTAATTAATATCGGTAATATTGATATCATTAGTCCTTTAAAATTTAATTATTATAATTTATCGACGATAATTTTGATCTTTTAAGAAGACAACATTCATCATAAATAATATTCTTTCCATTAATCGACTTGCTTTTAATGGATTACCCGAGTTTGACAGTTATTATGCGACAAATCCCTTACTGATCAATAAGTAAGGGATTTTTTTAATATTTTATACTT
>CANQVC010000058.1 GCA_947627195.1 uncultured Bacilli bacterium | reverse complement strand
ATTCACACCTAAATTTGTTTATATTTAGGTGTGAATATATATCATAAAATGGTATCATTTTGATTAATGATTAACAGAAAAATTAAAATTTATGTTGGTGATTTTTTTAAATTAATACTCATATTATTATAATAGAGGCTTATTATGATAATTGTTATATTCTTTTCATTATTAATTTTTTTATGTATTATCAATTCATCTAATCTATTTTTCTTAAATATATTAAATACATTACATATTTGGCTATATAATGTATATCCATCTATATTCACATTTTATTTAATATCAAATGCTTTACTAAAAACCAATGTATTAAAAAAATGTTCAATTATTCTACATCCATTTTTCTCATTTGAATATTCAAAATCATATGAATTATTATTGGTATCTTTTTTTATTGGTAATCCTGGTACAACATCGTTAATAATGCAAGAATATAAACAACAACATATTTCATTAAATGATACAAAGAAATTAATATATTTATCATTATTTATGAATCCATTATTTTTAATTTCTTGTATTGGCATTAAATATGCTTTATTTATTATATTAACACAAATTATAATTTGTTTTATAACAAATAAATTTATGAAATACGAAATAAAAATAAATATATCAAATAACGAATTATTTAACTTATCTTGCTTTTTAGATTCAATTTATAATGTCATGCAATTATTAATGCAAATTGTTGGAATAATGGTATTTAGTAATATAATTAAATTTGCACTTCAAAATTTTATTAATATATTTGATATAAAATTATTAAAAAATATATCAACTATTTTATTTAGTACAATAGAAATATCAAGTGGTATATTTGATATTAAAAATCTAAACTATTCTAATTTATTTACAATGCCTTTTATTACATTTTTAGTTACATTTCAAGGAATATCTATATTTCTTCAACAATTAATCATATTAAAAGATATTAATATTTCCTATTTTAAAATATTTTTAATTCGCTTATTGCAAGCTATATCATGTAGTATTATTATCTATTTATTAATTATATTATTATAATTATTTATTTTCTAAATATTGATAAATTGCTACTTCACTATTTCCATAACAATAATTTTTAATTAAATTAAGTGAACTTGAAATTGTGGAATTTCCTTTCACATATTGGCAAATAATATAACAAGAATCATTCATCATGTTTTTCTTGATTAATTCATCAATAATGTCATTTATGATATTTAAACGATAAGGAGGATCAAGAAATATTAAATCAAATTTCTTATTTTCTAAACGATTTAAAGCAACTTTATAATCCATTGATAAAATAGTAACAGATGATTCTTCATTTAAACTTTGAACATTTTGTTCAATGATTTTAATTGCTTGTGGATTCATATCAACAATATAAGAATGTTTTGCTCCTCTACTTATAGATTCTAAAGATAAAGCCCCACTACCACCAAATAAGTCTAATACTTCTATTTCTTCAAAATATGGACCGATAATATTAAAAACAGATTCTTTCATTCGATCCATCATAGGTCTTGTTGATAAACCTTCTAATGTTTTAAGAACTCTACTTCGATGTTTACCAGCTATTATTCTCATAAATAAATCCTTTCAAAAAAAATTTTAAAAATTGTGAATAAAAGGAAATATAATTGTTAATAATATATGTGCAACGATAAAGTTGCATCATACTTCTCCTCTCCCTTTCACATATATATCAATTTTAAAAAGTGGGTTATTATTGTAACTCACTTTTTATATTTCATATAGTTTAACTCCAAATACGATTATTGCGATCATATCCTTTATCGTTTGGAACATAAATTTGTAAATGATTGTGTAAGTTACGAATATGAATAGCTCCCATAGGTCCTTTTTCTCCATCAATACACCAAGTAATATTATCATCAACTTGAACATCAAATTGTTTACATTTTATTACTTCATAATATTTTGTTCTTTTCTTTTTATGAATGCCTAAAAGAAACATGTGAGCTATAGCAACAAGTCCTCTACCGATATATTTTTTCACAAATATTACATCAAAAAATCCATCATTAAGATGTCCATTTTTATTAAATGGAATACCACCTACACTAATAGAATTCATAATTAAAAATAAAGAACATTTTAATTCAGTTTCATTATTTTTATCATCAATAACTTTCACATTTACAATTGATGGATTAATAATATCATGAATACCATTTAATATATAAGCAACTTTACCTAACATTCTTTTATTTTTTTGTTTGGTATTATAGCTTACTTCAGTAAATGTACCTACAGCAGTTACATACATAAAATATTTTTTGTTATCAATTAATCCTACATCATGAGATTTAATTTGTCCATTCAATATGACATTTAAAGCTTTTTTATAATTTCTAGGAATTTTTAGATTACGAGCAATATCATTTACAGTCCCACTAGGAATATATCCTAATACAGGGCGATTTTCTTCTGTTGATACACCACATGTTATATCATTAAATGTTCCATCACCACCAGAAAAAATAATAGCATCATATTTTCCACATGAATCTTTGGCTTTTTGAATTGTATCTTCTCTTGATTTAGTTGGATACATGAATACTTCATCATATTTTTCTTTTAATCGTTTTTCAATATAATCTAATTTGGAAAGTAATTTACCTTTTCCACTATTTGGATTATACAAAAAAATGCATTTCATAACCCACCTCAATTTGGTTTATTATATCATATTTTTAAATAGTAGTCAAATTAGATAATTTAAAAAACCTCAAAAAGAGGTTTTTATTTTACTTCTCTTGTCCAATTGAATTCATCTTTTATTTTACCCCATTGGATACCTGTTAAGTAATCAAATAATTTTTGTGTTAATGAACCTATTTTTTCATTATTAACAATAACTGTATCATTACGATATGTTAATACCCCAATTGGGGAAATAACAGCTGCTGTACCTGTACCAAATGCTTCTTTCAATTTACCATTATGTCCAGCTTCCATTAATTCATCAATAGATAATAAACGTTCACTAACTTTATATCCCCATTTCTTTAATATTTGAATAACAGAATCTCTAGTAACACCTGGTAAAACACTACCTTCACAAGGACATGTAACAACTTCATCATCAATAACAAACATAACATTCATGGTTCCAACTTCTTCAACATATTTATGATGTTGTCCATCTAACCATAATACTTGCGTATAACCCATTTTTTCAGCTTTATCTTGAGCAATTACTGAACATGCATAATTACCACCACATTTAGCAAATCCTGTACCACCTTTGACAGCACGAACATATTCTTCTTCAACATATATTTTAACAGGTTCCATACCATTTTTATAATAATTTCCAACAGGTGATAAAATAATAACAAATTTAAAACTATGAGCAGGATGTACACCTAAATGATTTTCATATGCAAACATGAAAGGACGAATATATAATGATGTGCCAGGTAAAGTTGGAATCCAATCTTTTTCAATAGAAACTAATTTAGAAATTGCTTCGATAAAATCTTCTTCACTTAAACTTGGCATACATAAACGATAATTAGAATTTTGCATTCTTCTTGCATTCATTTCAGGACGGAATAAAAGAATTCGCCCATCTTCTGTTTTATATGCTTTTAATCCTTCAAATGTTTCTAATGCATAATGTAATACAATAGCTGATGGTTCAAAAGGAATTGGAGCATAAGGTTCTATTTTCGCATTTATCCAACCTTGTCCATCAATATAATCCATTGTAAACATATAATCTGTAAAATATTTACCAAACCCAAGTTCATTCCAATTAGGTTTTTGTTTTAATTCTTTTGCTTTAATCATTTGAATATCCATAATCATTCCTCCAAAAAAAACAACATTAACTATTTTCTTCATTATAGCCCTTTCTGAAAGAAATTGCAATATTTTTTAAGAGAAAACATTTGCATAACATTAGTTTTTTATTATATTTTTTTATATTTTCTAGATATAATTGATTTAATAACAATAAAGAAAAAAATAAATAAAATTAATATAATTATAATTAATTTAAATTTGTCGATGAATAAAGCAACATCATCTAAATGATCAAAAAAGAAATATCCTAATGTTATTAAACATGTATTCCAAATAGTAATACCAATTGATGAATAAAATATATATTGTTTTATAGGTTGATGACTCATTCCCGCAACAAATGAAATATATGTACGACATAATGGTATTATTCTACCTATACATACTGAAGCATTGGAATATTTTTGATATTTAACTAATGATTCTTTAAATCCATCTTTTTTACTTATTTTATTAATTATTTTTTTAGTTCCAAAATAACCAATATAATAACATATAATAGATCCTAATATTCCAGCTATAATACTAATTAAAATAATTAAAACAATTGAAATAGAACATGTAACACTCATAGCACCTGCAAATGGTAATACAACTTCACTGGGGATTGGAAAGCATGCATATTCTAATAATACAATAAAAAATTCCGCAATTATCCCAAATTTTTTTAAATAATTAATCCACATACATTATATTATATTGGATTAATATAATTTTATGATTAAAAAAAGTTGGTTCAATTGAACCAACACTTAAATTTCCATAATTTGAGCTTCTTTTTCTTTAACTAATTCATCAATCATATTGATATATTTATCAGTCATTTTTTGTACATCATCACTTTTTCTCTTTAATTCATCTTCAGTCAATAAACCTTCTTTTTCAATTTTCTTTAATTGTTCAATAACTTCACGACGAATATTTCGAATAGCAACTTTACCATTTTCTGAATTAGTTTTAACATCTTTAACTAATTGTTTTCTTGTTTGTTCTGTTAATGGTGGAAAAACAATACGAATTACAGTTCCATCATTTTGTGGAGTTAAATTTAAATCAGCCATTTGAATTGCTTTTTCAATATCACGTAATATTCCTTTATCATAAGGCTTGATAACTAATACTTGTGCTTCAGCTGCAGATATTGAAGCAAGTTGATTTAATGGCATTGGTGAGCCATAATAAACAACTTCAACTCTATTTAGAATTGCTGGGTTAGCACGTCCAGTTTTCACAGTTTGTAATTCTTTTTTAAAAGACTCTATTGTCTTAAGCATTTTTTCTTCGCCAGCTTTAATAACTGTTTCAGGCATATTTTAACCTCCTTTATTATTTAGTTGTTACAAGAGTTCCAATAGTTGGATCAGTAACTGCTTTTCTTATGTTTCCTTTTTTATTCATATCAAACACAACAATATCAATATCATTTTCCATACACATTGTTGCTGCTGTTAAATCCATAACACCTAATTTCTTTTCAATTACTTCTTGATGAGATAACTTGGTGTATTTTTTAGCATTTTTATTTTTTCTCGGATCGGAATCATACACACCATCTGTACCATTTTTTGCCATTAAAATCATATGACATCCTAATTCAGATGCTCTTAAAGCAGCAGTAGTATCGGTTGTAAAGAAAGGATTACCTGTTCCTCCTCCAAAAATACATATTCTTCCTTTATTTAAATGAGAATCTGCTTTTCGACGAATATATGGCTCAGCAATTTGGGGAATAGATAATGAAGTCATAACTCTAGTATCTAACCCTAATGTTTCTAATGAATTTTGTAAAGCTACTGCATTAAGAATTGTTCCTAACATTCCCATATAATCAGCACTTGTTCTATCCATGCCATTTTCAATTGCATCTCTTCCACGCCAAATATTTCCAGCACCACAAATAATTCCTAATTGAATATCACCTAAATCATATAAATCTTTAATTTCTTTAGCAATTTCATTTACTTTAGCAACATTTATACCACTAGATGATACACCTTTTTCATTACTAGATAATGCTTCACCACTGATTTTAAGTATGACTCTTTTCATATATTCTCCTATTATAGAAATTATTTTTATTAATTATTGACGGCAGCCATTACTTCGGCAACAAAATCATCTTTTTTCTTTTCGATTCCTTCGCCAACACCTAGACGAACATATGAAACTATTTGACATCCATGTTCTTTAACATATTGTCCAACTGTTTGATCAGGATTTTTTACAAATGGTTGATCTACTAAACAAATTTCTTTCAACATTTTATTTACTCTACCAACAACCATTTTTTCAATAATTGCTTCTGGTTTTGGTTTTGGAGAATTAGCATTTTCATTTAAAGCTTCTTGTTTAATAATTTCTGTTTCTTTTTCTAAGAAACTTTGTTCAACACTTGATGAATCTAAATATTTAGGGCTCATTGCTGCTACATGCATACATACATCTTTAGCAACTTCTTCATTAGAACCATTTAAAATACAGAAAGCAACAATTTTACCTTGCATATGGGAATAAGCACCAAATACTTGGTTATCATCTTTATGATATAAACTAACTCTTCTTAATGTGATTTTTTCGCCAATTGTTGCTGTAGCATTTACTAACATATCACTAACTTTTTCACCATTTAATGTGGCATTTAAAGCATCTTCATCGTTATTACAATTATTAGCTAATAATGCTTTACCAATCTTTTCAGCTAATTCTTTAAATGTTGGATTTTTAGCAACAAAATCTGTTTCACTATTAAGTTCATAAACAACAGCTTTATTATTATCAATTGCATAAGTACAAATTCCTTCAGCAGCAACTCTTGATTCTTTCTTTGCTGCTTTAGCAATACCTCTTTCACGAAGCCATGTAATAGCTTCTTCAATATTACCATTTGTTTCAACAAGTGCTTTCTTACAATCCATCATTCCAGCACCAGTCATTTCACGAAGTTCTTTTACTTGTTGTGCAGTAACCATGATTTATTCTCCTTTACTTTTTATTCAGCATTTTCAGTATTTTTTTCTTCTTGAGGAACTTCTTCAACAACTTCTGTTTGTTCTTGAATTTGTTCTTGAGATTGTTCTACTGGAGTTTCTTCTTTCTTTTCTTTAGGTTCTCTATTTACTCTAGGTTGATGAGGTCTACCATCACGATTACGTCTGTCTGGTTTAGCTTCTCTTCCTTTACGTTGTTTTTGTTCTTCAGCTGTAGGTTCATCAGTAAACACAATTTCAATTGGTGTTCCACCATTTGCTTCAACAATTGCATTTGCCATTGTGGCAACAATTAATTTAACACTACGAATTGCATCATCATTTGCAGGGATAATATAATCAACTTCATCTGGATCACAATTTGTATCAACTAATCCAAATACAGGAATATTTAATTTATGTGCTTCTAATACAGCATTATGTTCAGTTTTAGGATCAACTACAAAAAGAGCATCAGGAAGTTTTGTCATATTCTTAATTCCGCCTAAGTTCTTTTCTAGTTTTTCTTGTTCTTTCTTTAAAATGATTACTTCTTTTTTAGGAAGTACATCAAATGTACCATCAGTAGCCATTGCTTCAATTCTAAATAATTTTGCAATAGATTTTTTAATTGTTTTGAAGTTTGTTAATGTACCACCTAACCAACGTTGATCAACATAAAACATATTACATCTTGTTGCTTCTTCTTTAATAACATCTTGAGTTTGTTTTCTTGTACCAACAAAAAGAATTTGTCCACCATTTTGAGCAATTGTGAACATTGCTTTATAACAATCTTCAACAAGTTTTTCTGTTTTTGTTAAATCAATGATATAAATACCATTTCTTTCTTCATAAATATACTCTTTCATTTTAGGGTTCCAACGGCGAGTATTGTGACCGAAATGAACTCCAGCTTCTAGTAATTGTTTTTTAGTAATTACAGCCATGTTTTTTTCTCCTTTTTATTTTGTTTTTGTCTTCCACGTTATCAACAAAAATACGCCACATTAATGATATTATTTATTTATTTATTAATATTATTAATAATATTATTATTGTACTAGACGACTTTCTCCAACCGTGTGGTTATTTTTCGACCTATAGTATTATATCACAACTTCTTAAGAAAGGCAATTCTTTTTTGAATTTTACTTTAATTTACGGCTGTTCGAATTCAGTTGAATTCATTCGACTCTTCCTTTTTCAGTTTGTATATTAGTTCATT
>CANQVC010000057.1 GCA_947627195.1 uncultured Bacilli bacterium | reverse complement strand
ATATTAAAAAAATCCCTTACTTATTGATCAGTAAGGGATTTGTCGCATAATAACTGTCAAACTCGGGTTATATCACAATTTTTAGATAATTTAAATACTTTATAATAATATTTTCTTTTTATTTTGTACTTATAAAAATAAAATCAAAAATTTCAATAAAAAAAGTGCTTAATTATTTATTAATAACTAAACACTTTCTAATTATGGCATTGTCAAGAATTTCACATTTCATCAATTACTTTTAAAGTTTCATAAGCATTTTTTAAATCTTGACGAATTGATAGATGTTGTGGACATAACTTTTCGCATTTACCACAACCTATACAATTATTAGCTCTTTTTTCTAATGAAAGATTTTTCCAACCAAATGTACAAACTTTGTAATTATCATACATTGCTTGACGATTCCATAAATAAAAGTTTTGCGGGATATCTACACCATTTGGGCATGGCATACAATATCTGCATCCTGTACAACCATTTTTAACACGTGACTTAATTTGTTTGATTGCTTGATTTAAAACAACTTTTTCTTTTTCATTTAATGGTTTAAAATCTTTAAATGTTGATAAATTGTCTACTACTTGTTCATATGTTGACATACCTGATAACATTACCATGACATTATCAAGTTCACCAATAAATCTTAAGCCCCAAGAAGCAATACTTTTATTAGGATTTTCTTTTTTAAATATTTCTTCAACGTCATTAGAAAATTTTGTTAATGAGCCACCTTTTAATGGTTCCATAACTACAACAGGAATACCAAGTGATTTGGCTAATTCATATCCTTTAATTCCTGCTTGTTCTTCTACATCCATATAATTTAATTGGATTTGACAAAAATCCCATGGATGATAATTAATCATTTCTTCAAATACTTGAAAACTATCATGGAAAGAAAAACCAAAATGTTTAATCTTTCCTTCTTTTTTAAGTTCTTCACACATATCAAGAATGCCTAATTTCTTACATTTTTCCCATCTTGATTTATCCATAGCATGTAATAAATAGAAATCAACATAATTTGTTTGTAGTCTTTCTAATTGTTTATGGAAAATTTTATAAGCTTCTTCTTTTGTTTCAAATGCATAAATAGGAAGTTTGGTTGCTAAAAAGTAAGATGAACGTTCATATTTTTTTAATAATCTACCAACAAGTGGTTCACTTTTACCATCCAAATATGGATAAGCAGTATCTATATAATTAATACCTTCTTTAATAGCTAGATCTAACATTTGTTCAGTTTGTTTTTCATCAATTTGCCCATTTTCTAATAATGGAAATCTCATACAACCAAAACCTAATAAAGATATTTTATTATGCCATTTTTTTATTGTTCTATATTCCATAATGTAATTCCTTTCTAATTTGTTATAAAGTTGATTGCTATTTTGTGAAATATCTATGTTTATTATAACATTTTTATATATTATTAACAAGATAAATAATAAAATTTATATCTTTTTTAAACAATTTTAATTAAAAATATGATATAATAGTTCAATATAAAGAGGTGGATATCATGATAATAACATTTAAAAAAGATGCTCCTAAAGATGAATTAGAACAATTAAGATCATCATTAGAAAGCAAAGGAATTAAAATAGCTGATGCTAGTAGTGATTCAGTGGGATTATATGGATTAATTGGTGATACTAGTGTCATCGATAAAGAAAAAATACTTGCTTATTCATGGGTAACTGATGTTACAAGAATAACTGTACCATATAAAAAAGCTAGTAGACAATTTCATCCTGAAGATACGGTAATTGATGTATGTGGAATAAAGATTGGTGGTAAAAATCCAATTGTAATGATTGCTGGTCCTTGTTCTGTGGAAAGTGAAGAACAAATTATGGAAATAGCTCATGGGGTAAAAAAAGCAGGAGCTAAAATGTTAAGAGGTGGGGCATATAAGCCAAGAACATCTCCTTATGTTTTTCAAGGATTACAATCTAAAGGAATCGAACTATTAGTAAAAGCTAAAAAAGAAACTGGTTTACCAATTGTATCAGAAATCATGTCTAGTGACCAATTAGCTGAATTTGAAGAAAATGTTGATATTTTACAGGTTGGGGCAAGAAATATGCAAAACTTTGATTTATTAAAGAAATTAGGTCGCATTAATAAACCAATTTTATTAAAAAGAGGGTTATCAAATACAATTGAAGAATGGTTAATGAGTGCTGAATATATAATGTCTGAAGGAAATCCTAACGTTA
Organism: uncultured Bacilli bacterium; assembly: GCA_947627195.1. Classification (GTDB taxonomy): domain Bacteria; phylum Bacillota_I; class Bacilli_A; order ML615J-28; family CAG-698; genus CAKOMG01. Next base: position 6,049 of record CANQVC010000057.1, on the reverse strand, counting down.
TATTATGTGAAAGGGGAATTAGAACTTTTGAACCATTAACAAGAAATACTTTAGATTTATCAGTTGTTGCCATTGTAAAGAAATTAACTCATCTTCCTATTATAATAGATCCATCTCATGCCACAGGACATTGGGAACTTGTGGAAACAGCAGCCTTATCTTCAATTGTTGCAGGATGTGATGGATTAATCGTTGAAGTACATAATAATCCTGAATGTGCTTTAAGTGATGGTCAACAGTCTTTAAAAATTAAAAAATTCAATGAAATGATGGAAAAAGCGGAAAAACTAGCTGCATTCACTGGAAGAAATATGTAAAATTATAAACAATAAAAAAATGCAAATAAAATCAGAAATGAAATTATTTGCATTTATTTTTTTATTCTTTAGGTGTACCTTTCATATCTTGTAAAGTATCACGAATTTGGGTTAATAACTCTTCAGTTGTTGGAGCTTTTTCTCCTTCTTCTTCAATAACTTCTACTTTTTCATCTTCAAATAGTTCTGGATGTTCTGCTTTTAATTTTTCATACATTTGTGAACCACTTCCTGATTCATCAGTAAAATATTCTGGATGAGTCTTTTTTAATTTCTTAACATATTTTACTTTTCTTCTAGTATATCCATCTCTAAATGCCATTGCAACACGAATTGCAATAAAGATTGATAAAGCAATAATTAAGAAATCAAGAATGTTTTGAATAAACATACCATAACGAAGTTCTACAGCTGCCTTTGTTACTTCACCAGTTGCTGGATCTAAAACAGCTTCTTTTAATGTATAAGCAGCTGTTGTAATATCTACACCAAAAATAATAGAAATCAATGGCATTATAATATCATTTACTAAACTTGATACTATTTTTTGAAAAGCACCACCAATGATAATACCTATTGCCATATCAACAATATTTCCTCTACTAATGAAATTTTTAAAATCTTTAAAGAATTTTTTCATTTTTTTCTCCTACTTTCTAATAATTTTTTAAACTACAACACAATTACTAAACATCATATTTGTTATAAAACAATATGGCAAACAATAAATAAACATTAATAAATATCATTAATATTTTAATTTATAACTATATTAAATCCTCCTCATAATTGTTATATTAGATACTTAATCAACAATTTAAACTAATTTGTATCTATATTTATCTTAATATACTATTATTTTATCTTATTTTTATAAAAAAATCAATATAAATTAGATATTTATATTGATTATATTTTATTTTATTCTTTTTTTAATTTTTTTATTAATTTTATTACTTCAATTATAATTATAATTGAGAATGCTAATCCTAAACTAATTAATAAACTTTGCCAATTTAAAGCAACACAATGGAAAATATCATTTAATTTCGGAATATAAATAACAGAAAAACTTAAGACAAATCCAATTGTAATAGCAAAAATCAAGAATTTATTATTAAATGTTTTTTTAGAGAAAATGGTATGTTCACTTTTCACATTCAAGCAATGAAATAATTGACAACTTGAAAGTGTTAAGAATGCCATTGTTTGACTTACAGCATCACTTTTAAAATATAATTGACCAAATAAATAAGATGTTAATGTTAATACGCCAATTAAAATACCTTCTAAAGCAATAATTATTCCCATATGATTACTAAAGAAACTTTCTTTCATTGGTCTTGGTTTTTCATACATTACTTCATCACTTGCTTTTTCCATTCCTAATCCTATGGCAGGTAAAGAGTCAGTAATTAAATTAATCCATAATAAATGAATTGGTACAAGAGCAACACAAAAGTTTTTATTTAAAATTACTGATAAAAATGAAACAATAAAAATAGTTAATACTTCACCAATATTACTAGATAATAAATATTTAACACATTTTTTAATGTTGGCATATATTCCTCTTCCTTCTTTAACAGCTGAAATGATTGTGGAGAAATTATCATCCATTAAAATCATATCACTTGCTTCTTTACTTACATCTGTACCTGTAATACCCATTGCACAACCTATATCAGCTATTTTTAAGGCTGGAGAATCATTTACTCCATCACCTGTCATTGCTACAACATTATCATGTTTTTGCCATGCTTTCACAATCCTTACTTTATCAGTAGGAACAACACGAGCATAAACACTATATTTTTCAATATTATTATATAATTCTTCATCGGTTAATTTATTTAATTCTTCACTTGATATTGCTTCACTATCATCTTTTAAAATTCCTAAATTACGACCAATTACTTTAGCTGTTAAAACATGGTCACCTGTAATCATAACAACTTTAATACCTGCTTGTTGAGCTAAACGAATTGATTCTTTTACTTCTTCTCTAGCAGGATCTATCATTCCTACTAAACCTATGAAGTTTAAATCTTTTTCTAATGATTCATCTAAATTTGTTGGTAATGTGTCATATATTTTAATTCCTAATCCTAAAACACGTAAAGCTTCATAAGCCATTTCTTGATTAGCTAATTTGGCTTTTTCTATTTCATCATTTGAAATACAACATTGATAAATTCTATCAGGAGCTCCTTTAGTAATTGATATATATTTATTGTCCATTTCACAAACTACTGTCATACATTTTCTTTCCGAATCAAAAGGAAGTTCAAATATTCTTTTTATTCCTGAAATAGAAATGTTTTTAGAGATTGCTAAATCAATTAAGGCTAATTCAGTTGGATCACCTATTCTTTGCTTTCCTTCGATTTTTGCATCACTACATAAAGCAAAATATTGAATTAATTTTTCTGCTTGTTGAGGGATATCTTTTACATCATATAATGATGAAGAAAAAACTTTCATTACTGTCATTTTATTTTGGGTTAATGTTCCTGTCTTATCACTGCATACAACACTTGTACAACCCAATGTTTCAACAGCAGGGAGTTTTTTCATTATGGCGTTTTGCTTTGATAAATTAATAACCCCAACTGCTAATAAAATTGTAACAACTGTGGCTAATCCTTCAGGAATAGCAGCAACTGCTAAAGCAATGGCTGTTTTAAAACTTGAAAAAGCATCTTTTCCTGATATCATTTCTAAAGCAAATACAACAGCACATATTCCTAAACATAATAAAGCAATTACTTTACCTACATGATTTAATTTGTTTTGTAATGGGGTATTAGTATTTGGTGCTTCTTTTATCATTGAAGCAATTTTACCTATTTCTGTTTTCATACCAACAGAATATACAACTCCAACTGCTCTACCATTAGTAATTAATGTTGATGAAAATAATTTATTTTTTTGTTCGCCTAATGGTAAAGAATTATTATCTATATTGATAGATGATGATTTATCAACTGGAACTGATTCACCTGTTAAGGCTGATTCATCTACTTTTAAATTAAAGCAATCGATTATACACATATCAGCTGGTACTGAATCTCCTGCTTCAACATGAACAATATCACCAACAACAATTTCTTCCACAGGAATTAATTGAATCTTACCATCTCTTACTACTTTTGATGATGGATTTACCATCTTTTTTAAAGCATTTAATGATTCTTCAGCTTTTGCTTCCTGAACAACACCTAATATGGCATTACATATGATAACAATAAAAATAATTAAACTATCAACCCATTCTTTAGGATCAACAATAATAGAAATAATAGCTGCACATAATAATATTAAAATCAAAACATCTTTGAATTGCAATAAGAACTTAATAAATATTGATTTTTTCTTACTACTTTCTAATTCATTTTTTCCATATTCATTTCTATTTTTTTCCACTTGTTCATTAGATAATCCATTTGTTTCATTTGAAGAAAAAGTTTCTATCAATTTAATATATTCTTTTTGATTCATAATAATAGTTAACCTCCTAACAAAAAAGACCTGTATCCAAATAAAAATTTGAATACAAGGTCTTGCATATCAAACAAATGTTGATTGTTAAATCCGGGAAAACCGTGATGACGAATTTAACAGGGCAACCTAGCTACTCCCCTTGAAATTACATTAATATTTTAACACATTTTAAAATGTAGTTCAATAAATTTATTAAATTATTTTTGATTATTTAATCTTGTTTCAACATATTTCTTGATAACATCTACTGTTTCATCAATACCAATTGATGAATTAACACATAAATCATATGTATCAGCACGTCCCCATTTTCTATCTGAATAAAAATTGTAATATGCTGCTCTATTTTTATTCATTTTAGTAACAATATCTTTAGCTTTAGCTTCAGGTACATTATAATATTTTACAGCTCTAGCTATACAATCTTCAATTGAAGCTGTAATAAATACATTAATTACATTTTTATTTTCTCTTAATACATAATCAGCACATCTTCCAACTATTACACATGATTGACTTAATGCTAATTTTTTAATTGTTTCAAATTGGGCTAAGAAAACTTTTTGTCCTAATGATAAATCAAAACCAAGTCCATTAGGAATAATACCACTAAAAAATCCTTCTTTTTTTTCATCATAATTAGCAAATACAGTAGGTGATATTCCTGATTCTTGTGATGCTTTAGCTAATAATTCATTATCATAAAAAGGTATATTTAATTCTTGGGCTAGTTTTCTCGCAATAAAGCGACCACCACTACCATATTCACGACCAATTGTAATAACAAACATTTTATCACCTCATTTATTTTGTAAGTTCTTGGGCAAGACTTTCTAATTCTTTTATATTGTTATCATTCATTCTAGATCTAATAGTTATTATTGGTTCTAAAAATTGAATTTGTTTACTAGATATAAAACATTCTTTTATTTTTTTAGCTGCCATTGGTGCCCATGTACCATTTTCAATAATACCAATAGTTCTATTTTGATAATTTCTTTCAACTAATTCATTAATGAAATCTCTCATAAAAGGAAAAATAGTACCATTATAAGTTGTTGTGGCTAATACAAGTTTGTTATATTCGAATGCACTTTTCACAACTTCAGACATATCAGATCTTGCTAAATCATATAAAATGACATTATTATTTTTTAATAATGAATTTAATTTCATTACTACTTCTTTAGTATTTCCATAAACTGATGTATAAGCAATTACTATTCCTTCTTTAGATGGTAAATAATTTGACCATGTTTGATATAAATCAAGATAATGATTTATATTTTCTTTTAAGATTGGACCATGTAATGGACAAATCATTTGAATATTTAATGATGAAGCTTTTTTAAGTAATGTTTGAACTGGTGCTCCATATTTTCCAACAATACCAAAATAATAACGACTTGCTTCATCTTCCCATTCTTCTTCTATATCTAATGCGCCAAATTTACCAAAGCCATCGGCAGAAAAAAGAATATTACTAGTATTATCATATGTTACCATTACTTCAGGCCAATGTACCATTGGAGCTAAAACAAATGTTAAAGTATGATTTCCTAAAGATAATGTATTCATATCACTTATAACAATTTCTTGATTTTTAGTATCCATTTGGAAAAATTGATGAAGCATTGTAAATGTTTTAATATTCCCAACTATTTTAATAGATGGATAAGTATCTATTAACATTTTAATACATGCGGAATGATCTGGTTCCATGTGTTGAATAATAAAGTAATCAGGATTTTTTCCATTTAAAACTTCTTTTATTTTTATTAACCATTCTTCACCAAAATTGATATCAACACTATCAAATATGGCAATTTTTTCATCCATTAAAATATAAGAGTTATATGAAACACCATTAGGTACTTTATATATTCCTTCAAATAAATCTATTTGATGATCATTTACTCCAACATAATATAAATCATTTGTTATTTTTTTCAATTTTATCACTCCTTGTATTTAGTATATCAAAATTAAAAATATTTTTCAAGTAATATACTTTTCATTTTTAAATCAAAAAATGCAAAACTATTGCAATTTTCTTGTTTTTGTAGTATATTAATTAAGATGCCGTCATAGCTCAGTTGGTAGAGCAACTGACCCGTAATCAGTAGGTCGTAGGTTCAATTCCTATTGGCGGCACCAAGTCAGTATAATCCGAACCAAATACTCGTAACGAGTGAGTGGTTCGGATTTACTTTTTATTTATGAGTGCC
>CANQVC010000056.1 GCA_947627195.1 uncultured Bacilli bacterium | reverse complement strand
CTTGAATATTCATTTGTCCATTATTATATGTCTTTGATAAATGATTTATTTCTAGCATTTTATCAACTCCTTTTTATTTTTTATATGTTATAGATATTTCAACATTTTTAACTATCCAATCATCCTTGCCATCGCCATGAGCACCATAAGCAATGTAAAAAATATTGTTTTCAAATTCTGAAAGTGGAATATCTAAAAATTCAAAAGTATCGTATGAATAATCAGCAGGTGTGCCACTACCACCATGTTCATTATTTAATACAGAATCAATAAGAGATTCGTTATTAAATAACTCGTTTTTATATAAATAAATATCTTGATATCCCTTTTCAATTTCTTTCATTTCAATTGATAAAATAATATCTATTTTTGTATAACCAAAGTAATTGGCAAGTGAAAGACCACAATTCGTTAACGAATTAAGATCAACTTTATCAAATGGCTTAGTGCCCGAATCATTAATTGTTATTTCATCACCATAATGAATTGAAATGTTTTTACACTGAAAATCCATGTCTGTAATAGTACTTTCATCAAACTTATCAGTAATTTTAGTACTATTTTCTGAAATATATTTTAAACATTCTTGTTTGAACCATTCTTGTTGATTTTGATATTGTAAAGGCAATAAATTCCATAAAGGAATCAATCCACTATTTGAGAATGATATTAGTGTTGAATTTTCATCATTCAAGCTTTTAGTCCATTGATTAACACTATCCTTTACATTACTCATATCAGTTAAACTTAAAGGTTCACCCCCAACTGATTTTACATAAAGATTTTCTAATTTCTTTGAAATATTTACATTAATGTCTCGTTTTAAATCTAATCCTATATCAGTACTTGAGTTAGCTAAATCAATTATATTACCATATATTTTGTCTCTGATTTTCTGATCATAATTTTTATATAAATCATATTGATTTTGTAAGATAACATATGTAATAGTCTCTAATCCACCATACGCTCCTTCAATAATTACGTGAGTACCAAAAGTATCAAAAAATATTTGTGGAGTTATTGCTCCTCTAAATAACAAATTTAAAAATCCTTTATATGTTTGATCTAAATTTTCTTGGTATTCAGTAGCACCACTTGATGTTTTTAAAGTCCTATTATATAATTTCTTATAATTATTATATTGATAAAAATATTTATGATAATAATTTTTCTCTTCTTGGGACAAACTACTTGAAAATGATGTTTCAAGACCAACATTGAACCAATCTGTAATATTTACAGATTCATCGTGCGAAATATCTAGTTGTTGTTTAAATTGGGTGTTAAAATCATTTATTGAATCGGTTGATATAACTACTTCTTCAGCACCAACAAAATGACTTGTTAAGCTTTGTTCCTTATTCAACCACTCATTCAACCATGTACTATCAAATATATATCTTGAACTGCCTATTTTATCATAATCCAAATATTTATCTTTTGCTACATTAACACTTTTTCCAATTCCAAACGAACTAAACTTAGTCATATCAGTTGTGTCTAAACTTTTAGCATTTACATTAACAGCCGATTTAACAAAAACACCAATAAAACCAAATACAAGTAATACAACAAAAACAAATGAAGCTATTTTTTTACTTTTAATCATTTTAATTTCTCCTTTCTAACTTTTTTAAAAATAAAAAAATAAATGAATGGCAGATTTTCTCTACATGTTCATTTAATGCATTTTTTCTCAAATTTCACCTCCCATCACAATATATTATAGCACTTTTTTTATGTTTTGCAAGTGTTTACAAAAACTATTTAGTCAATATGTTATTATTTTATATTACTATTATTACCCCATAATTAATACAAAAATAATATATTAATATTCATATAAAATAAAAAATCTAACATGTATTATATTTATGTTAGATTTCTTATATATTATTTATTTATAATAATTATTTTGTTGATATAATTCCATAATTTCCATCATCACGAATATAAACAACAGAAACTTTATGAGTGTTTTTATCTAAGAATATGTAAAAATCATGTCCTGTCATTTCCATTTCTAATATGGCTTCATCTTTATCCATTGGCTCTAATGTAATTGATTTTTCTTTAACTAATTCTTTCACATTTTCTAATGGAGAAATTGTTTTTAACTCAAAATCTACTTGTGTTTGATAATGACCTTTTAAGCCATCTCTTAATTTAATACTTCTTTCAATTTTTGATTTGTGTTTTCTCATTTGACTTTCTAATTTATCAATTGCTTTGTCCATTGCACTTAATAATGTTTTTTCTTTAACTTCTGCTCTTAAAATTATATTTTTTGTTGGAATGGTAATTTCAATTGCATAATAAGAATCATATTCTTTACATAATACAGTTGCTTCTAATTCATCAGTATTTTTAAAATAAGGTTCAAGTTTTTTTAATTTCTTTTCGATATAACTTATGTTTGCTTCACTAGGAACAAATTTGTTTTTTCCTTTCACAATTACTTTCATTTTTTTACTCCTTTTAATATATAATAGCTAAATCTCCTTTATTTAAAAAAGAAGGAAGAATATCAAAACATTTTTTTAAACTAAAATCATCTAACCATAAAACTATTATTTCTGGATGAAGAATTGCATCTTTTAAGAAAAGACGAATTCTTTTAGAAAAACATATGTCTTCTTCTAATAAAGGTATATCTTTACATTTTTCTTTGATAGGAAATAAATATATTTTATTTATTCCAATAAATATTACTTCATCAGTTTGATAATTAGAACATTGATTACAAGAATACATTGTAAATAAATTATTAATTGTTCTTTTTTCTTCTTTAAAACAATAATGAGATAGTTTAATCATTTATATCACCAATGTTATATTATCTTAATATAACATTTTTTACTTGTTTTCTTGTCCTTGATAAGATCTTGAAGTTGTATAATAATATTTTATTTCTCCTATATTATTTAACAATGTATATTTACCATTATTTACATCATCAATAAATTGTAATACAACACATGAGGGAATAGCATAACCTAAACTTTCACTTGATTCACCTGTAATTATTTTAAATGAATTAATACCTAGTATTGCTCCATATCGATTTGCTAATGGTCCTCCACTATTTCCTGGATTAATAGCTGCATCTGTTTGAATAGCTAATACAACATTTGAACCATCTTGAAATTGGCGAACTGGAGCACTAATTATGCCTTGAGTTATGGATATTCCATATCCATTTGCATTACCTATTACAATTGCTGTTTCACCATAATATAACTTAATAGCTTCATCTGTTTTATATGAATCACTATTAGGATTTGTCATTTTAAAGAAAGTTCCATAAGCAATATTTGTTAATGATGATGTGTCCATTTTAAGGATTGCTAGATCAAGTTCAACATCATAACATATAACATCTGCTTTAAATTTTACATCACTATCAGCATAGTTAACTGATATATTCCATCCTGTATATTTTAAGTCACGATAACTTGCTTCATTTTCTAATGTTACTACATGTGCATTAGTAATAATATATCCATCTTCATTTATAATAAGACCTGTTGCTAAACAACTTGAAGAACTACTTACTGTTCTACTACTTCCACCGCCAAAAAATCCACTATATATTTGGGTATATTGAAACGAAATAGTACATTCAATTTCCAATGTTGCAGGCATAACAATATTAGCTACTGTTGTTGCTACATCTGTATCATTTATAGTTGTATATGCATCAACAGTATTTAAATCTAAACCATATTTGGCATTAATTACTCCACCTGTTTTTTCTTCAACAAAATTACAACCTGGTAAAAACACTAAACAAAATAAGAAAAGAATTAATAATTTAAATTTTTTCATATTTACCTCCGTATTTACTTATATATTATACCCTATTAACTTAATTTCATCTTAATTTTTTAAAAAAGGAACCCTTAATGTTAAGAGTCCCTTAGTTTTAAAGATTAAATGGAGAATTTACCATTATTCCAAATATCTGATGTTAGATATTCTCCATCCCATTGTTCCCAAGTAGTAGTTCCTGGTACGATGTTATATAATGTAATTTCTTTTGTTTCACCATTTGCTTCAACAGTTAATTTATAAGAAACTGTTGTTGTAACTTCTGGTAAAGCAATAACACGTCCTGTTGAATCGATAATATCATCATTTAATGGTTCAATAGAAATATTTACATTCTTGTAATCTTTTTGAATTGCATATTGTAAATTAACCATCTTCATGAATTCATACCAATATCCACCAGCAATAATTGTTTGTGGACAATTTTTACCACTCCATGTATTATGCATCTTAACACGTGTTGTATCAAGATTATTACGTAATAAGATATCAGCAACTAATTGAGCTGTTCTTTGGAATGTATCATAGATATCACCACTTAAGTTAGAACACATTTCAATACCAATTGAATTGTTATTTCCACCACGAGAACCAACTTGGTTATATGATGACCATAATGGTCCACCAACATAATAATATCCACCTTCAACTTTCCAAACTGGACCTAAAATTGTTAAGTCAGCAGTAGTTGGAATACGTCCATTAATTTTTGGAACACTAACTGTTGTTTGTGTACCATTTACGGCTAAGAAGAAATCATTTCCTGATTGAACAACTGTAATAGTTGGAGCTTCATTGCTTGTTGCAACGGCATCTGTCTTAACCCATTGGAAATAAGTTCCAGTTCCATCACCTGCATGATATGCAATGTATTTTTCAGGAACAACACCATAAATAGAATCATTTCCTACTGTATAATGAATAGATGTTTGGTTTGGATATGCAGACATATTTGAAGCAATACCTGTTACAGAACCAGTCAATGTTGCTGTATCATGAACAGTAACGAATTCAATTTGTTGTTCAGGACCTCTATCTTGATGGTTATTAGGATTTTGTTCTGTTGAATTATAATATGATTCATCTACCATAAATTCATCAAATAAATATCTATTAACACTTCCATAAGTTGGAACATAAACTTTATAAGTTCCATCATCATATAATGAAATATTTCCAGCTTCAAGTCTAGCAAAGTTATTATTTACTAACATAGCAAGTACTTTTTCCGCAGTTGAATTTTCTGCTAAATTAGCAACAACAACATAAACTTGAACACTAATATCAGTTCCTTGAATAGTAACTGTAATATAAGTTGTTCCTTCAGAAGCAGCAGTTACAAGACCATCAGATGTGACAGTAGCAATTGTATTATTATTTGATTGATAAGTTAATGCTGCATTATCTCTGCCTTTACCAAATGGTTTAGCAGTAATTTGAACTGTTTCACCAACTTTCAATACACCTGTATAATCTTCATCAAAATGAATATCTACTGTATCTTTTGGATAAACTGTAACTTCTCTTGTAACAGTTGTTTTCTTCATGTAATCAACCATAGAAATGATGGCAGTACCTGCATTAACAGCAGTAATAGTACCATCTGAAGAAACTGTTAAAACATTTCTATTACTTGTTTCATAAGAAATAGATTGGAAGAAAGCATCTCTTGGTTCAACATGTGCTTTAATATCATATGTATCACCAGTTTTTAATTCTTCACAAATGTCATCAACACTAATATCTGTTACTGGAGTTAATTCATTCCATTCAGCAGTTAATTTTACATCATCTGTAATATTCTTTAAATTTTCCCATTTATTTCCTTTATCATCAAACCAACCTAAGAAGTCAAATCCTAATCTTCCTGGACTAACTAAATCATCATTTTTTGTACTTACAATAGTTAATATTGATGCATTTGGCATTTCATCATAGAAATATACTGTTGCTGGATTTTCATTAGTTATTTCTTTAATTGGTACACTAAATGCAAGTGTTTGACCAACATGAATTTTCTTAATATCACCACTTACAGCACCATAACTTCCATATGAACTAGAAACAGTAATAACATATTCAGCATTACTTGGCCAACTAGATCCACCACTATTTAATACACTAATTACTTCATACAATCCTGTATATTGACTTCTCGCAATATAGATACGGTCTGAGAATGTAGCACCTGGGTCATGTTCATGATCACCAATGTGAATATCACCTGCATATGTTCCACCCCAGAAAGTACCATGATTATAATTATAGTTAGTAAGATTTAATTTTGGTTCAGATGTTGCATTTGCAACTAATAATTCTTCTGATACTCCACCATTGAAATCATAAGTAATATTAAATTCACCTGATTTTAATGGTTCCCAATTAGCAACCATAACGATATCACCTGTTGTACCAGCAGGGATAACTAAAGTTGTTTCTGTAGCTTCATATCCTACTTGCCAACCAATAAATTTAAATCCATTTCTAGTTGGGGCATTTAATGCTATTGGTAATTGGGTAATATCATATTCAGTTGGATTGCCATCAGCTTCTTCACCATTTCCAACATCATAAGTAATCTTATATGTTTCAACAACCCATTTAGCATATAATACTAAATCTCTATTTGGTGTTACATCAAATTGAACTACTTGTTCACCACTACATTCTTCATCTTCATACCAACCATCAAAGATGTAACCATCTCTTGTGGCAGGTGCTAATACTAGAGGAATGCTTGCAGCATTATAAGATGCTTTGTTATCAAGTGAATTTGTTCCACCATTTAAATTATAAGTAATTGAAAAATCTTGTAATTCATCCATAACTGTAATAATAATTTCAGCTTTAGTATCTAATACTTTAGCAGTAATAACGGCAGAACCTTGACTAACACCTTGTACTAAACCATTATTATCAACTGTTGCAACGACTGTATTTTCTGAAGTCCATGTTACAGTTTCATCTTTTAATTCATCAGGATAAACAGATGCTGTTAATTGAACACTGCTTCCTGTCTTTATAATATTGTTTCCTTTAATTGTTATTGATGGTGCATCAGAAACTTCAACACTCTTTGTTCCAGAAACTTCACCAGATTTAGCTGTAATTGTAACAGTTCCAGGAGCAACACCAGTAACACGACCAGTTTCATCAACTGTAGCAATATTTTCATCACTACTTTCCCATGTAACTGTTGCTTCAATGCCTTCTGGATCTAGAACAGCTTCAAGCTTGATTGATTTACCAACAAATGTTTTTTCATCACCTGTTACTGTAATGCTTTTTAATTTTTTACTACATCCAACAGTAACTAGTAAAATGCTTAGCATAAAAACAAAAATAAGTATTTTAAAACTTTTTCTCATATTATACCTTTTTGAGTTTTATCGCATTAGCCTTACTCATTCTATCCTTTCCAAAATATTTGCTAACGCTTTCAATATATTATATCATATTTTGCATAATTATGAAAGTGTTTTTATGAAAAATGTTTAATTTATTTTTTAATAAAAAAAGTCATCTAAAATATTGATAAAACTTAAGATGACTTTTTTTAATATTTTTATTCAATTTTAGGTACTTCTTTACCCTTTACACCAACAACTGTTTGATTAGATTCAACATTATGTAATACAACAGTATTAGCTCCTATTTTAGTATTATCACCAATTGTAACATTACCTAATATTTGTGCTCCCGCACCAATCATAACGTTATTACCTATTGTTGGATGTCTTTTACCTTTTTCTTTTCCAGTACCACCTAGTGATACACCTTGATATATTGTACAATCATCACCAATAATTGTAGTTTCACCAATAACAACACCAACACCATGATCAATAAATAATCTTTTACCTATTTTTGCTGCAGGATGAATTTCTATACCATATCTTCTTCTTAAAAGGAACATAATTCCTTCACCAATAAATTTTAATTTTATTTTATAAAAGAAATGTGCTATTCTAAACCAAAACATAACACGTACACATGGATATAAAAACAGTATTTGCAACCAATGTCTTGCAGCTGGATCTCTTTCTTTGATGGATTTAAAATATCCCATATTGTTCTATATCCTCCATTCTTACAATAATATATGAAATTATTTAAATTTTGTTACTAAATTATATCATACTTTCTAATTAATACAAAGAAAATTTTAATTAATAAAAACATTTACTTATTATATTTGATTTTATAAATAAAAAATCAAATACATAAAAAGGTTATTTATATGTATTTGATTTATATTTTTTATTCATTATTTTTATCTTCTATTTCCATCATTTTAGCTAAAGCTTTCACAAATTCTTGTTCATTTTTAATTGTACCAACATTATATTTTTCTGGATGTTCATGTAATTGTTGAGCTTTTTCTTCTAAAAATTTATAAAACTTTTTAGGAAAAGGCATAGAAGAAGTCATGACAATTTTATTATCAATAACATCCAAAGACAAAATATCTCCTTCCGCAACGAAAGCTAAATCCATAATTTCTTTTGGTAATTTAATTGTACCATCTTTTTTTACTTTTACTTCAAATGCCATTTTCTTCCTCCTTATTTAATGACTTAAATTAATTATTAATATTTTGCATAATATTTAATCAATATATACGAAAATATTATATTTTAGATTATAGAAAATGTCAAGATAAATCGTAAAAAAATATTATATTTTGCCATTTTATAGTTATTAAATATACAGTTTTTGCATATATTCCGCTTTTTTATTTTCTTTAATTTGCGGTGAATAAAAGAATGTTCGAATTATGTTGACTTTTATCTTAACTTGTGTTATAATAAATATATAA
>CANQVC010000055.1 GCA_947627195.1 uncultured Bacilli bacterium | reverse complement strand
ATATTAAAAAAATCCCTTACTTATTGATTAGTAAGGGATTTGTCGCATAATAACTGTCAAACTCGGGTTATATCATAAAGTCAAAATAACTTCAAACATTTTTCAATTAAAATTTTTATTGATAAACTTATGAATAAATTCGTACTTTTTTAGGAACTTGTTCATGATCAAACTTAGCATCATTAAGTAATACTTTAATTTCATGTGGTGTTAATTGACGTACTTCTCCTTCAGCCAAACCATCTAAAGTTATACAACCAAAACGAATTCTTGTCAATCTTTTTGCTGGATGACCGATTGCGGACACCATATTTTTTACTTGATGATATTTTCCTTCTTGTAAAATAATACCAATTGAACATGATTGATTTTCATAATCAATTGATGAAAGATATGTTTTACATTTTCTTGTTACATATCCATCTTTTAAAGTAACACCTAAAGCTAATTTACGTAATTCTTCTTTAGTAACAATTCCTTTAACCCTAACAATATATTCTTTTTCAATATGTGAATCAGGTCCAACTAAATTATTGGCAAATTCACCATCATTAGTAAGTAATAAAACACCTTTTGTATCATAATCTAATCTACCAACGGAAAATAGACGATATTTTTGCAATTCCTCAGGCAATATTGAAATGATTGTTTTTCTTCCTTTTTCATCATCAGATGTGGAAATAATAAAACGTGGTTTATTCATAACATAATATTTATTTTCTTGAATAAACAATTGTTTTCCATCAAATGTTACTACATCATCATTTGATACTTTATATCCCATTTGCGTAATAACAACACCATTTACTTTTACTCTTCCTAGAGAAATGTATTCTTCACTTCTTCGTCGGGATGCAACACCACATCGAGCCATGTATTTTTGTAATCGTTCCATTTTAATCACCTTCTAGCTACTATCACATTTTATCACAGTAACCTTAAAAAAACAAGAAAATGATAAAAGTAATTAAAAAATATGTAATAATGATTGATAAAATACCATAAATATATATTTTTTTATTTAATACAATTGAAAATGAAGAAAAATATAAAGTTATCATATAAAATAATGTATCACATGAAGAATGAATAAATGTTGAAAAGAGAGATGGAATACTATCAACACCATACATATCATAGATATTTAACATCATTGACATAGATGATCCACTAGAAAAAGGACGAACAATCATTTGCATAATTATTTGAATAATCCATGAATGATTAGTAATTTTCATAATATCTTTTATAATTCCACATGAAGAAATACATTCAATAATTAAAACAAACGCTAATAAGGAAGGAAACATATTTAATACAACATTACATCCATCTTTTATACCATTAATAAAAGAATGATATCCATCAACTTTTTTAAAAATTGCAATAATGATAGTAATTAATATATAACCACTAATTATGTATATCATGATATCTCCATTTAGTAATAATTAAAGAAATCATACTTGATATAAAAGTTATAATTATTAAACTTATCCATACATATATTCCTAAATTAGAATTATATTTTTCTCTAATTGTAATAATTGTAAGAGGAAATATTGTAAATGAAGTAACATTTATAATAAGTAATAACAACATTTCTTTAGTAACTTTATTATTATTTGCTTCTTCTTTCATTTTTGTTATTATTTTTAAAGCAATTGGTGTACTTGCTAATCCCAATCCAAGTAAATTCGCAGTTATATTTGCACAAACTAAATTAATTATTTCTTGATTTTTTATATTAGGCATAAGCCATTTCACAAACGAACGAAATAAAAAACCAATTCTTTCTATTAATTTTGCATCAATTGCAATTTGAAATATACCATTATATAAAATAATTAATCCACCAATATTCCATAATAATGTGATTGTTTTTTCAGGAACTAAAAATAAATGTTCAATTAAAATATCTGTTCTATTATGCATAAAAGCATAAATAAATGTAAACAAAATAAGTGAACTCCATATTTTATTCATTTTAAACTCCTTAAATTATTTATATTAAATTATATATAATAATATAATTATAAATGACAAAAATGACATAAATATCCATATTAAATAAAATAAAAAAACTCTCTAAAATAGGAGAGTTAATAATATCGATAAATTGATATTTCTTTTACTACTTTATCATTCAATAATAACTTAATTTTACCAATAATTTTATCATTACTTGTTGGCTTTTTTAACAAAAATATATTACATTTTAATTTTTCATCTTTTTTAATTGGGTAAGAAATGTCTTCATATATAATTGGGGTAACTTGATATAAACTATCATTTATATCTAATATACCTCTCTTCCATATATTAACATTTTCATAATTATTAAATGCATATTCACTTAAATTATTATGAACTTCCCAATCATTTCCACAATCAAATGTAACTACACAAATTTCTAAATCATTCTTTTTATATGTTGTAACTAATGTTCTTTTCGCAAGTTTTGTATAACCAGTTTTACCACCTGTAACATATTCATTTTGGTGAACTAATCGATGTTTATTATTAAAATAATAACTAATATCATTTTTAGTTCTACATGAATAATTTTTTGTACCAACAATTTTTCTAAATGTTTTATTTTTCATTGCATATGACATTAAAATTGCCATATCATTTGCAGTTGAATAATTTTTAGTTTCTTCATCTAATCCAGTTGGATTTGCAAATGATGAAGATATCATTTTTAATTCTTTAGCTTTATTATTCATTTCCATAATAAATTTATCATATGAATTAAAAACATTTTTCGCAATCAAATAAGCAGCATCATTACCACTTCTTAGCATCATACCATATAATAAATCAATTAACTTTATTTGATCATCTTTTTGTAAATAAATACTTGAACCAACTTGATTAATTGTATCATTATCAACTTTATAATAATCATTTAAATTACCATTTTCAATGGCAACAATCGCTGTCATAATTTTACAAATACTTGCTGTCAAGTGAATTTCATCTTTATTTTTTTCTAATAAAATTCTTCCACTATTTATTTCCATTAAAACAACACTACGCGATGTTGATGTTAATGATTCAACAGAATAAATAGAAACTTTAAAAGAAGATATAAAAAACAAAATAACAATTAATAAATTAAAAAATAATGATTTAATTAAAATAATTTTTTTCTTTTTTTTCATAATAAATTCTCCATATAAATTATTATGATTAAAGCATCAAAATTATTATAAATATTTAATTTTTAAGTAATATATAAATTATTTAATTTATTATAATCAAAATAGGATATTGAATATGATTAATAAATAATAAAATGAACATAATTTATTATAATTATGTTCATTCGATAAGAAAATTATTAATTAAATTTATACATTTATCATATGTATCATTATCCATATTAATAAATTTACAATCTAATTGATGACGAAACCAAGTCATTTGCCTTTTAGCATAATTCCTTGTTTTTTGTTTTATTAATTCTTTTAAATTTATTAAATCTTCATTAGTATGATTTTTATTATCTAAATATTGATCTATTTCTTTATAACCAATTTCTTTAATAGACTTTAATGAATATTTATTTCTTAATGATATACATTCATCAATCCAACCATTTTGAAACATATCTTCACATCTTTGATTAATTCTATTATATAATTCTTCTCTTGGACGAGTTAAGCATATAACTAAAGAATTATAATGTTTATTACATTTATAATTTTCATTTAAATTATCATTTATATTATTTTTATCTAAAGCTATTTCTAAATAACGATAAACTCTTCTTCGATTATTTTGATGTGTTTTTAAAGCTGTTTCTTTATCAATGTTATATAACAATTGGTATAATTCATCATTTGATAAATTATCCCATTCAGGATGATCTTGTCTTGATGAATTTGATAGATTATATTCATCAATTACTGATTTAATATATAATCCACTGCCACCAACAATAAAAGGTAAAGATTTGAGATTATCGATTATTTTTCTTGCTTCATCTTGATAATCTTTTATTGAATATTCTTCTGTTGGTTTTATACAATCTATTAAATAATGTGTAATATTATTCATCTCATTATTAGATATTTTAGCAGTACCAATGTTTAAATCTTGATGAATTTGTGATGCATCTGCATTAATTATTTCTCCATGAAAATATTTAGCTAATGAAATTGATAAATTTGTTTTACCTACACCTGTTGGACCAGTAATAACAATTACTTTTTTCATACAATTCTCTTAAACCATTTTTCAATTTGATCTAAAGTAAATTTAATAACTACTGGACGTCCATGAGGACATGTATATGGATTACTTGTTTTTGCTAAATCATCTAATAAATAATCAATTTCTAAAGCATTGTGATATTCATTTCCTTTAATAGATTTTTTACAAGCTAATTGTTTTGCAAGAAAATCTAAAAATTCAAACTTAGTTTTTTTGGTATTAGCAATTATTTGTGTAATAATTTCTTCAACAAATTCTTGTTCACTACCACGAACAATCCAAATTGGGATTCTTCTAACAGTAAATGCTCCCCCACCAAAATCTTCTAAAACAATACCTAAATTATTTATTTCATCCATATGTTCATTTACTTTAATTGCATCACTTGGAGAAAATTGAAGATTAAATGGATATAATAAATCATAACCAATATTTTCTTCTTTCTCTAATTCTGATAATAATTTTTCATAATTAACTCTTTCAGCAGCAGCATGTTGATCAATGATGTAAAAATCATTTTCAGATTGAGCTAAAATGTAAGTGCCAAATAATTGACCTATATAATACATTTTAGGTAGTTGATATTTTAATTGAACAGATTCCTCATTATTTTCATTAAACAAATTATATTGTTGTTGTTGATATACTTCTTTTTGTTCAAAAGGAGGATTAATATTATTAGTTTCAGTATTTTGATATTCATAAGCTTGAGATTGTTCATTTGCAACTTCATACTGACTTAAAATATCATCATTAGATTTATAATCATTTTGATTGTAATCATTTTGATTGTAATTAGGTTGATTGTATTCAGTTTGATTATAATCATTTTGATTGTAATCACTTTGATCATAATTATTATCTTCATAATTATTATCTTCTTCTTCACCATCTACATCATCAAAAGGTAAATCTTCAGATACAGTGACAGTTAAATCAACAGATTTTAAAATACGACTAACAGATGATGTAATTAAATCAAGCAATCTTTGTTCTTCAGAAAAACGAACTTCTAATTTTGATGGATGAACATTGACATCAACTAAACTTGGATCAACTTGAATTGTTATTACCGCAATTGGATATCGATTATTCATTAACATAGTTTGATATCCAGCAATAACAGCATTAATTAAACGTGAATTTCTAATCATTCTACCATTAACAATAAAATGAATATCTTTTTTACTTGCTCTAGTAACTGATAAATTAGAAATAAAACCATCTACTTTAAAAATACCATCATTATCAAATATACGAACCATGTTTTTAGCTATATCAAGTCCATATAAATTATGAATACATTCTTGTAAATTACCATTACCAACAGTTTTTAAAATTTCTTTACCATTATTAGATAATGAAAAAGCTATTTGTGGCTGTGATAAAGCAATCTTTGAAACATAATCGACAACATAACTTAATTCAGTTGCAGGTGATTGCAAACTTTGCAATCTAGCAGGTGTGTTAAAAAATAAATTTCTTACAATTACTTCAGTTCCTTTATCATGAGCCATTGTGGCAAGAGTGGTAGGTGTACCTCCTTTTAAAGAATACATCAAACCTTGCCCACCTTCTTTACTAGTATAAAAACGAACATTAGAAACAGCAACAATTGAAGCTAATGCTTCGCCCCTAAATCCTAATGTATGAATACTATATAAATCTTTTTCATCAAAAATTTTACTTGTTGAATGAGGTAAAACACACATTTCTAAATCTTTAGCATCCATACCACATCCATTATCAACAACACGTATTTCATTTAAACCTGATTCTTCTAATGAAACTGTAATTACTGTTGCTCCTGCATCAATTGCATTTTCCACAAGTTCTTTTACAACAGATGCTGCATCTTCAATTACTTCTCCTGCAGCTATTAAATTTGTAACATGGTCTGATAATTGTCTAATGTTTGACATTTTTTATCCCCCTTTATTTTAATTTATTTTTTAAATCACTTAATAATATCATTGCATCCATTGGTGTCATTTCATATAAATTTGCATTTTTAATTTTATTAATAACTTCATCTTCTGATTCAGTTTTAGAATCATATATAAGAGGTGGAACATATTGTTCCATTGAAAGTTTATTTAAATCATATATTTCATTTGTCTGAAGCTTATTTAAAATATCTGTTGCTCTTAATATTACATCAATTGGTATTTTCGCAAGTTTAGCAACATTAATTCCATAACTTTTGTCAATTGGTCCATCTTCTATTTTATGTAAAAATACTACTTCACCTTTTATTTCTTTAGCACTAACATGAACATTTTTTAAATGTTTTAATGTTTTATCTAAAGATGTTAATTCATGATAATGAGTTGAAAATAAAGTTTTACAATGAATATTTTCATGAATATATTCTATTATTGCTTGAGCTAAGGCCATACCATCATATGTAGCAGTGCCTCTACCAATTTCATCAAATAAAATTAAACTTTTATTTGTGGCAAATTTAATAGCATTATTTACTTCCATCATTTCCACCATAAATGTAGATTGACCACTTATGATATCATCACTAGCACCTATTCTTGTAAATATTTGATCAAATATAGGTAAAATAGCTGACTTAGCTGGAACAAAACAACCAATTTGTGCCATAATTGATGTTAAAGCAATTTGACGCATGTATGTTGATTTACCACTCATATTTGGACCTGTAATTAATAATATTTGTTCATCTTCATTCATAATAATATTATTAGGAATATATTTTGAATTTAAAGATATTTCTAAAACAGGATGACGTCCATTAATTACATCTAATTGATTATTTTCATTTAAAATAGGTCTAACATAACGATTATCATTTGCTACTTTAGTAAATGATAACATCATATCAATCTCTGATATCATTTTCGCAAGTTGTTGCAAAAGAGATGTATAATTTTTACATTCATTTCTAATATCAGTAAATAATTTAATTTCTAATTCTTTCATTTTTTCTTCAGCACGAAGAATCAATGCTTCTTTTTCTTTTAATTCTTGAGTAATATATCTTTCCGCATTACTAATTGTTTGTTTTCTAATATATCCATATTCATCTTTAACTAAATCACTTTGTGATTTTAATATTTCAATATAATATCCAAATACTTTATTAAACCCAACTTTTAAATTTTTAATACCAGTTCTTTCTTTTTCTTTTGCTTCTAAATTTAGAATATAATCTTTAGTATTTGTATTAATATTTTTTAATTCATCTAATTCTTCACAATATCCTTCTTTAATAATATTTCCGTCTTTAATAACAAATGGGGCATCAAGTGAAATTGATGAATCAATTAGATGAAATAACTTCATATAATCATTTAAATTTTTATTTAAATCATATATATTATCAATACCTATTTTCTTAACACATTTCACAATTTTCGGCATTGACATTAAAGATCTTCTTAATTGCAATAAATCTTTTGGATTAGCATTACCATAAGAAATTCTACCAACAATTCTTTCTAAATCATATACTTCAACTAATTCTTTTCTTAAATCAGCAGATGAAAGAAAATCTTTTTTCATTTTATCGATAATATCATATCTTTGTTCTAATTTATCTTTTTCAATTAAAGGAAACAATAAACTTTTCTTTAAATATCTACTGCCCATTGCAGTAGAACATTTATCCAAAACTGTTAATAATGTATTTCTTTTATTTTGAAAACGTAGTGTTTCAAGAAGTTCTAAATTTCTTCTTGAAGCAATATCTATTTTCATATAACTATTTATATCATATTTAACAACTTTTTGCAAATGAACTAATGTACGCATTTGGGTACGAATTATATAATTTAATAAGCGACAATAATTTTTTTCTTCATCTTTATCAAGAGATGTCATTAAACCTTTAAAATATGATGGAGTATCAGCATTTTCCTCAACAGATATAATTAATTGATATGTCTTTTTAAGTTGATCAAAAATTGTTTGATCAAAATCATTTGAAACAATTACTTCACGAGCTTGTAATTTAATAATTTCCGCATAAAGTAGACTTTCATCATTAGGAATATTAGTAAGAAATGATTCACCTGTTGAGATATCTAAATAACTTAAAATAAAATTTCCTTTTATTGAAGAAATAGAAACAAGATAATTATTTTCTTTTGAATCCAAAGATGTTTCATCTATAATTGTTCCAGGTGTAATAATTCTCGTTACATCTCTTTTCACAATTCCTTTAGCTAATTTAGGGTCTTCTACTTGTTCAACAATCGCAACTTTATACCCTTTATTTGTTAATATATCTAAATAATTATCGATAGCATGATATGGAACTCCTGCCATTGGAACGCGTTCTTCAACTCCACCATCTTTACCTGTCAAAGTAATTTCTAATTCTTTAGCGCCAACAATAGCATCATTAAAAAATAATTCATAAAAATCACCAACACGATAAAATAATAAAGTATCAGGATATTGTTCTTTTGTTTCTAAATATTGTCTCATCATAGGAGAATATTTCATTTTATCGATTGATTCAAACATAATACCACCAATTAATTTTTTATATATTTGATAATTTATATAGTCATATTATAACATTTTTTATGTTTTTTTTCAATCTAAAGGATAAGAAAATAGAATACAAAATAAAACCAACAAATGAAATA
>CANQVC010000054.1 GCA_947627195.1 uncultured Bacilli bacterium | reverse complement strand
CATATGAAGCTACAATTGAAAGTTATGATGATTATGAAGGATTTATATTAACATTTAATAATGAAACATATTATTTGGTGAATACTGAATACAGTGATGAAGCTAATAATCTTATGTTAATGACAGAAGATTATAAATTGTCTGTTAACTTAAGTCGTGTAGAAGTTGAAGAAGAAAAACCATCAGTAGACTTTAATAAAGCATTCATTGGTACATTTAAAGGTGAAAATGAAGGTGTAACATATGAAGTTACAATAACAGCTGATGGAATAACTATTAAGATTGATGAAGTTACATATGAAGCTATAATTGAAAGTTATGATGATTATGAAGGATTTGAATTAACAATTGATGGTTCAACATATTATTTGATGAATACTGAATACAGTGATGAGGCTAATAATCTTATGTTAATGACAGAAGATTATAAATTGTCTGTTAACTTAAGTCGTGTAGAAGTTGAAGAAGAAAAACCATCAGTAGACTTTAATAAAGCATTTATTGGTACATTTAAAGGCGAAAATGAAGGTGTAACATATGAAGTAACAATAACAGCTGATGGAATAACTGTTAAGATTGATGATGTTACATATGAAGCTACAATTGAAAGTTATGATGATTATGAAGGATTTATATTAACATTTAATAATGAAACATATTATTTGATGAATACTGAATATAATGGAGAAGTTAACAATCTTTTGTTAATGTCAGAAAATGATGATTTAATGGTTAGAATTGCACGTCAAAATTAATTAAATAATATAAGTCTCAAAAGTATGTATTATATTAATATATATAATTGAGACTTTTTTATAATTTTATAAAATAATTTAATTTATTTTAATAATTACTTTACGAAATAAATCTAAAATGTTATAATTATTTTAGATAAATTATTTATAAGGAATAAAACAATGAAAAGAATATTATGTTATGGTGATTCCAATACATGGGGTACAATTCCAGATGGTAGTTTTTGCCACAGCGATATAAAAGATGCATATCCATTTATTTTACAAAATTTATTAGGAAAAGAATATTATGTAATTAAAGAAGGATTTCCTGCTAGAACAACAGATTTAGATGATATTAAAGAATTTAGAGGAAATCGTAATGGATCATTATTTTTTCCTCAATGTGTTATTTCTCATGATCCATTAGATATAATTATAATCTATTTAGGTACAAATGACTTAAAAGATAAATTTAATCGTAATGTATCAGAAATTGCAAATGCAATTGAAACAAAATATATTCAATATGTAAGAAATAATTTAAAAGATATATTAACAACTATTCCTCAATTTATTATTGTTACTCCACCATTAATTAGTGATTCAATGGATGAAACATTTAAACATGCATCAAAGAAATCATTACAATTTGAAGAAGTATTTTTTCAATTAGCAAAAAGAAATGATTGTGAATTAGTTTCCAATAAAAATTTAGAGTGTGGAAAAGATGGAGTCCATTTAACAAAATCAAGTCATATTTCGTTAGCAAAATCTCTTTATGATATTATTATTAATATGTAAAAAAGTTATTTAATTTTTTAAAAATTACATAAAATAAATAATATGAAAGGATGTAATTTAAATGAACAAAATATTAAAAATAATGCAAATTGAATTACCAATATTAATTGTTTTACTAGCTAGTCTTGTTATTACCTGTTTAACAGGTATATCAAAAGTTACAGATGGAACATTAGAAGAAGGTATACAAGCTATATTAACTGTTATGGTTAGTATTGTTCCAATTGTATTATTTATTCCAATTGGAATAGCTTTATTAATTATTGAAATTTGTTTATGTATAAAAAGCAGTAAAAGAGGAAGCTTAATAGCTTTATTAGTATTCTTATGTATATTACTTCCAGTCCTTGCTTTTTATCTTTTTATGAGTTTAAGTCTTATATATGAATTAATATATTTTGATTTAATTTCTATTGTTACAATTATAATATTTATCAATTTATTTGTATTTTCATGTATTCTAATTAAAAATAAAACGTATTAACTTATAAGAGGGTAGTAATATGGGGTTAGCAACATATAAAATTGAAGGAACAACATTAAAATCAGTTATTCGTCCAATATCAAGTGGTGAAGATATTATAATTCCTGATGGAGTGAAGGTTATTGGATCTCATGCTATCAATAATACAAATGATCATGCTAGTTTGATAATGCCTGACACAGTAGAAATAATTGAAGATTATGCTATATCTGGTAATTTCAAAGAAATTGTTTTATCAGTAAATTTAAAAAAATTAGGATATTTTTCGTTCTTTAGTGTAAGTTGTATTAAACCTATAATAATTCCTTCAAAAATTGATCAATTATATGAAACATTTTATCAACCTCAATTTACGGAAGTTGTTTTACCAGAAGGAATAAAATTACTTCATACAACATTTAAAAATGATGTAAAATTGAAAAAAATTAATTTACCATCTTCATTAATTAATATTGGTCCATCAACATTTGAAGGATGTACTGAATTAGATGATATTAAATTACCAACTAATTTAGAATATATAGGTGAAAAAGCCTTTTATAACACAAAAATTAAAGGTGATATCATAATTCCTAAAACTATTAAAGAAATTGGTAAAAATGCTTTTTTTAATAAAGAATGTACCTTTTATATTGAAGGAGATGGTCAAAATATTAAAACGAATGATTGGCATCATCCTCAATCTAAAGTATATTGGAATTATGAAAGAAATCAAATAAAAAAAGAAACTAATAAAAAAACATCAAATGAATTATTAAATATTTCTGATGAATTTCTTGATTTGTATCATAAAGCCTTAAATGGTGATGGGTATTCAATGTATAAACTAGGATATTCTCATGAATTTGGTGAAAATGTAAAAAAAGATTTAAAAAGAGCTGTTTATTGGTATAATGAATCTGCAATTGAAGAATGTGGTGAAGGTTTATTTTGTATAGGTAGATGTTATCTTGAAGGAATAGGTGTTGAAAAAAATCCTAATAAAGCTTTCACATTTTTTAAAAAAGGTGCTAATTTAAAAAATTGTAAATGTCAAAATGCATTAGGCACTTGTTATTATACAGGTGTTGGAGCTGAAAAAGATGGTAATTTAGCTTTTAAATATTATCAATTAGCAGCAAATCAAAATAGTGCAACTGCCATTTATAATTTAGGATTGTGTTATGAATATGGTCGTGGTACTAAAATTAATCTTTCCAAAGCTTTGGAATGTTATACTAAATCATATAATGGTGGTTATGAAAATGCTATTAAAAAAATAGATTCTGTAAAGAAAAAACTATAAATAAACAAAATATAAATTTAGAACTTCATTTTATGATTTTGAAGTTCTTTTTTTGTTGTAATTAATGGTTGTATATGATAAAATATTACATATAGTAAAAATCTTATTAATTGAGGTAAAAAAATGCAAATTAATGATATAGTTTTAGTTTATAATAATTATATTGGTAAAGTAACAAAAATAGAAAATGATGTTGCAACAATCATTTTTGATTATAAACGTCAACGTAAATGTTCTATTTCAGTTGATAATATAAATGTTATTGATGATGATTTTATTGATTTTATTTTAAATTATGATTATCAAGTTTTTGATAAAAGACCAACTTATAAGAAAAATGTATTTGATGATACAATTGAAAAAATGGAATATAAAAATCATCTTTTTGATGTAACTTTTAAAAGTTATCAATATACATTTGTATTAATAGATTCGTTGAAAAAGTACGTAAAATGTAATACAGATAATTCAAGCAAATGTATTGAAATAGGAACAACATTACTTTATTTAAGAGAAAAGTTTAAATATTTAAAATTAATTAAAGAAAATGAAAAAGCAAATATTGATGATTTAATTTCTCTAACAAATGAATTTATTGATAAATTATTTTCTTTAGATTTATTTCATCAATTGTGTGATTTAATTACAAATAAAGATTTATATTCATTATATTTATATTGTAAATATATTTTCTCACTTAATATTAGTGAAAATTTAAAAGTTTATTTAATTTTATTAGTTGCTAATAATACTATTCATTTATTTAGTTTATGTTTTGCTTTTAATTATGAAGAAGAATTAATATTTAAAAATTTAGTTTGGGCTTTAGCAGAATATGATTATTCATCAAATAAAAACTATATGATAAATAGATCAATTAAATTATTACGAGAAAATAAAGAATTTGAATGGGTAAAGTTGATGGTTAATGGATATCGTTTATCAGAATTAATTTATCCTAATTATTTATCGTGTAAAATATTTACTGAAATTATTAAAAAAACTAAAAATCTTGTACCATATTGGACAATAGATATTAGCTCTTATCAATTTTTTCAAGCAGCTGATTATGAAGAACTCATTTTTATTAATGCATCAAATGAAAATATTAGATTTTTGTTAGATAATGGATATATTAAAAATATTCTTCAACAACACGTTATACATATGGATTTTGAAACAGGACTGAAATATTATCATTTAATGATTCGTCCTGCAAGAAAGACATTCATGCAAATGTATGAAGAAAAAATATTAAAACATAATCCAAAAATAATTGTTGATATGTATTTAAGTAGTTTTGAAGAACCTTTCTCAAAAGAAGAGAAAAATATAATAAGAAAATATTTACCTAATGATAATCAATATTTCTCAACATTCATTAAAAATATATTTAATGAAAATGAAACTAGAAGCTTAAATCATTTATTATCAAATATTAGAAAAGGTGAATCATGATAGAAAATGAACGATACAATGAATTATTTAAATATTTTAAACCTGGATTTAAAATAGAAAAATATAAAGATGGAATATTAGTTTCTTACTTTTTAACATATAAAACTTTTGATGATTATGATAATGTTATTGCTATATTTCATGCGGAATATATTGATTTAAATAATTATAAAAAAACAATACTTCAAGACATTAATTATTTAAAACCTGATGTGGCAATTGATGATTTAATTGAATACATTAAAGTAAACCAAAAAGAAGAATTTAATAAAGAATATAATGAAATACAAAATGCCGTTATTGAAGAAAGAAATAAAAATAAAACCAAAATATTTAAAAAATTAGTAGATAATTTTTCTTCATATACAATTCTTGATGAAACTAATAAATTATCAAATAATAATTTAGCAAGGGTTGAATATCATTTTTCTGTAATTGTTGATGTAGAAGTTAAACTTAAATTAAAAGTTGGAATTGATAAATTTTATTCTGTACCTAATATTTCAAGATTTTTCGAAGCTATTAAATGTAGCGAAACTTTAGATTATGGTAGAAATTTAAGATTTTGTCATCGTATTGATAATTTCTGCGTTGAAGATCGTAATACCTTAGAAATACTTTTAAGTTATGCTGAAAGTTATTGCGCATATAAAGAATTAGATATAAGTTATTCAGCATTTCATTTGATTTTTGAATCCTTAAAAGGTAGATATATTTATATAAATGATGAATTATATTTAGTTAGATTAAATAATATTGATGTTAAAGTTAATGTTGATAAAGATTATTATTTACATACATCTTTACCAGCTAATTCATTCTTAATGGATTCACCACAAAGTTTATATTTATTTAATACTGATACAAAAATGATAGATGCTGTATTAGGTGAATCTACTCATAGAAATTTAGTTAGTGTTGTTCATGATTTTGAAAACTTTAATATTAAAAAAGTATTAAAATTTTTTAAAGAAAAATTATATATGAATTATTATGATCAAATTGAGATTGATCTAGAAATTGTTGATAAATTTGATTTAAATTTTATTGATATTTATGCATATTTTGATTATGATAATGGAAATATAACTTTAAGAACAGAATATAAAAAAGATAATCTTCCATTTGATATAAATGATCTTAAAGATTATTATGATATAAGAAAATGTGAAAAATATTTTGAATATATTTCTTCATTAGGATTTGTTAATAACGTAATAAAAGATTCTAATGCTATTTATCGTTTTTTCACAATCGATTTTTCTTCCTTAAGAAAAATATGTAGAGTATTTTTATCTGAAAATATTACATCTAAACAAGTTGTTCAATTTAAAGTTCCAACAATTAAAGTACAATATCAAAATAATTTATTATCATTTTTATTAGAAAATTCTTCATATTCTGATGATGAATTATATAATATCTTAAAAGCAATTCGTAAAAAGCAAAAATATTTGTTATTGAATAAAGATACAATTATAGATTTAGATAATAATAATGCTACTAAATTTAATGAATTTGTTGAAGACTTAAAATTAAACGATAAAGAGTTATCTAAAAAAATTGAAAAGCCATTATATCAATCATTTAAATTACAAAATTATGCTGATAATATAACTTTAGATAATCATGTGCAAACAATAATTGATGAAATTGCTCATTTTAAAGAAGCAAACATTTCTTTACCTAATATTAATGCCACCTTGCGTCCTTATCAAATTGAAGGATTTTATTGGTTAAAAATATTATCAAAATATCATTTAGGTGGTATACTTGCTGATGATATGGGTTTAGGTAAAACATTAGAAATAATTACTTTAATTAAAAGTGATGAAACTAAAATGCCATCTTTAATAATATGTCCCAAAAGTTTAATATTTAATTGGCATAGTGAATTTGAAAAATTTGATGGTGAAACTAAAATTGTTGAAATATATGGATTACAAACAGAAAGAAAGAAAATTATTCAAAATATTAAACAAAATGAAAAAGTAATATATATTACTTCATATGATGTTTTACGTAATGATAATGAAATTAGAGACAAACAATTCAATTATATGATTATAGATGAAGGACAATATATAAAAAATATTCATGCCCAAAAAACAAAATCAGTAAAAGAATTAAATGCTATTCATAAATTTGCTTTAACTGGTACACCAATAGAAAATAATATATTTGATTTATGGTCATTGTTTGATTTTATTATGCCTGAATATTTAGCTGATATTTCTACTTTTAAAGAAAAAGCAAATGATGATAATTATATTCAAACTATAGCGAAAAAAATTGCTCCATTCATTTTAAGAAGAACTAAACAAGAAGTTTTATCAGATTTACCAAGTAAATATGAACGTATTGTTACAACTGAATTAACTAAAGAACAACAAAAATTATATGATGCATATGTGTTAAAAGCTAAAGATTCATTAAATAATGATCATCAAATGATAAGTGTCTTATCTATTATTACTAGATTGCGTCAAATATGTGTTGATCCTAATACTTTTGTTGATAATTATGAAGGTAATAGTGGTAAAATTGATACATTAATGGAATTAATAGATGAATATAAAAACAACAATCATCGTTTATTAGTATTTTCCCAATTCGTTAGTGCGCTTGATATTATTGAAAGAAAACTTCAAGAAAAAGGAATTCACTATTATAAATTAACTGGTGAAACAAATGCGAAAGATCGTATTTCATTAGCAAATGATTTTAATAATAATGACGATATTAAAGTATTCCTTATTTCTTTAAAAGCTGGAGGAACTGGATTAAATTTAATTGGTGCTGATACTATTATTCATTTAGACCCATGGTGGAATGTTAGTGCCGAAAATCAAGCTACTGATAGAAGTCATAGAATTGGACAAACTCAAACTGTTGAAGTTATTAAATTGATTTGTAAAGATACAATTGAACAAAGAGTGATTGAATTGCAAAATATTAAAAAAGATTTAATTGATAAACTTATTTCTAATGATGACTCATCTATTACAAAATTATCTAAAGATGATTTGAATTTTATTTTAAGTTAACAAAAAGCATTAAAATTGCAATTGATATTAAATTGTGATATAATTTTGTATGAAAATTATTGAGGCAATTAAAAGGAGTGGTTAAAATGTTAAACAAAAAAATTGCTGAATTAATTAATGACCAAGTGAATAAAGAATTTTATTCTGCTTATCTTTATTTGGATTTTGCTAACTTTTGCGATGATGAAGGCTTAGATGGATTTGCTAATTGGTATGAAGTACAAGCTCAAGAAGAACGTGATCATGCTATGATGTTTAGAAATTATTTAAAAGATAATGGCGTAAAAGTAACTTTAGAAGCAATTGCTAAACCTGACAAAAAATTAACTAAAGTAATGGATGCTTTACAAGCTGGATTAGAACATGAAAGATATGTTACTTCTTTAATTAATAATATTTATCATGAAGCATTTGCGGAAAAAGATTATAAAACTATGCAATTCTTAGATTGGTTTATAAAAGAACAATTAGAAGAAGAAAAGAATGCTGATGATTTAATTAAAAAAATGAATACTTTTGGTAGTGATGCTAGAGGATTGTATTTATTAAATCAAGAACTTGCTGCTAGAGTTTATACGGCTCCATCAACAAATAAATAAAAACATTAAAGTGTTAATGACTTAAATATTGTTATTAACACTTTTTTTGTTAAAATAAAAAAAGTCTTAATAATTAAAAAAATCTCTTTTGTTTTATATTGTAACATAAGTTAAAATATCGTATAATAATGTTTAGGTAAGGTAATTATTAAAGAAAGTGAGTGTAATTTATGATTAATATGTGATAATTTGTAGTATTTTTAATTGTTATTTATAATGTAAAATTTAAAGTATAAAATGAAGAAAGGGTGATATACGTGGAATATACAATTGAAAAAATAATGGAAGAAAATGAAAATGATAATTATGAAAATTATAAAAAAGATGTTGTATCAATGATATCATATTTAATAGGAGTAAAAGAAAGTTCACTTAAACAAGAAAAAAATTTTAATCAAAAAATAATTAATGACTTAGATAATAATGAAGATGCAAAAATAATACATGCCTTGTGTACATTAAGAACAGAATATATCAAAAACTTTAAAGAAATAACCAACCGACGTCGAAATCTAGAACCAATTGAATCCCGAGTTTGCCCGCAATTTACCATCATTAATTAAAATAATGTGGAATAATTATGTACTACGCGTCATTATAAAA
>CANQVC010000053.1 GCA_947627195.1 uncultured Bacilli bacterium | reverse complement strand
TGTACATTAAGAACAGAATATATCAAAAACTTTAAAGAAATAACCAACCGACGTCGAAATCTAGAACCAATTGAATCAATGAATGATATATTAACAGTAGAATACATTCAATATTTAAGATCAAAAGATATTGAAACAGTTTATGTTAGATCTAATTTATGTATTTTAATATCTTACCTTAATCAAAACATATTAGAAAATATTGATAAAATTAAATATCTTATTCCATCATGGATTAAATGGGAGTATGTTAAAGGATTATTTTTAATGCCTAAATGTTATGCAGGACATAATGGAATTGATGTGCAAACACAAAAAAGTATAAAAAAAGTAACTGATGAAGTAAATAAAATTAGAATATTAATTGGCTCACATCCATCATTTTATCCTCATGGAACATATATTAATTGGAAAGCAGATAAAATGAAATTATATTATGGTAATATATTTTTCAATGATGAAAAATTTTTAAAAATATTATATTCTCAATATGATGATACATTTAGAGCAAATGACTATGTAATAGATGCTACAAAAGAAGATAAACAATCAATTTATGATTTTATTGAACAATCAACAAATATTGCCATTTTTGTTGATTGTGAAAATGTTGATCCTTATAAATTTGCTTCAGTATTTAGAAATTTAAATGAAAATAATTTAAAGAAAATTAAAAAAGTAATATTATATGATGATAAAAATACGACTAATGCTTGGGATTATATTAATACAATGATTCATTTACCTTTAGAACATAATGAAGTATCAAGATTATTAGATAATAAATCATTAGTTGATATGGCTATGGTAACTGGTGCATGTAAAGAATATTATCAAGAAAATACTGATTCGCTTATTTTAGCATCTAGTGATTCAGATTTTTGGGAACTAATTAAAAATTTACCAAATGCTCGTTTTTATATATTAAATGAATCACAAAAAACATCAAATGTTATTTTAGATAAATTAGAAGAAAGAAATATAAATTATTGTTTTATGGATTCTTTTGCTCAATCAGAAATTCAAGATTTTAAAGATATGGTTTTATATAAAAATTTAATATCTAAAATAAAGGAATTTAATGAAACTGCTTGTTTTCTAACATTGAATCCTAAAGAATTAGTCGATAAAATTTTTCAAGAATCATACATTCAAGGTTCTTATCAACAAATTGAAAATGAAAAAGAAGCCTTTTTTAAAAAGTATGTGAAAAAGGGTTTAAAAATTAATGTTGTTAAAGATGGCGATGAAGAAAAGTTTGAAATGGAATTAGTTTCATCAAAATAATTATTGTTTTAATAAATCTAAAATAGGGGATATAAGTCTTTATTTTAGATTTTTCAGTTAAAAAAATGGTATTTTTATTTGAATGATAAAATAAAATATGATATAATTAAACATTATTAAAATATAAATTAATGTGAGGAGGGCAAAATGTTAGATAAATTATATGAACGTTTGGGTAATAATATTGTTGCCCTTGTCATTATATCTATTGCTATAATGTTGTTTTTAGGCTTTGCCATGACAAGATTAACTAAATTATTAAAACTTCCTAATGTAACAGCTTATATAATTGTAGGAATAATTATTGGACCATATTGTTTAGATTTAATTCCTAATGAAGTTGTTAAAGGAATGGATTTTATAACTGATATTGCTTTAGCATTTATTGCTTTTAGTGTTGGTGAATTCTTTAAATTATCGAGTTTAAAGAAGAATGGTTCTAAAGTAGTAGTTATCACAATATTTGAAGCGTTGTTAGCATCTATTCTTATTTTTATTATATTTTATTTTATATTACATATTAATTTGGCATTTTCGATTGTTCTTAGTGCTCTAGCTTCCGCTACTGCACCTGCTTCAACAATCATGACTATTAGACAAACAAAAGCTAAAGGAGATTTTGTTGATACATTATTGCAAGTAGTTGCCTTAGATGATGTTGTAAGTTTAATTGCTTTTAGTATTGCTATTTCCATTGCTTTAGCTTCTAAATCGGGTTCATCACAAATAAATTTTAGTGTTATAATTACTCCTATATTAAAAAATATTGGTGCATTAATTTTAGGTTGTGGATTTGGATTTTTGTTAAAATTTTTAATAACAACAAAAAGATCGACAGACAATCGTTTAATTATATCTTTAGCAACTTTATTTCTGTTTTGTGGGATTTGTGCAATATTAGATGTTTCACCTTTATTAGGATGTATGTCTATGGGAATGGTTTATATTAATATAACTGAAGATGATAAATTGTTTAAACAATTAAATTATTTTAGTCCCCCAATATTATTACTATTTTTTGTTTTATCAGGATTAAATTTTAAGTTAGATTCGTTATTTAGTGGAAAAAGTTCTTTCACATCAATTCCATTAATTGTAATAGGTATAATATATGTTTTTACTAGGGTTATTGGTAAATATGTTGGGGCTTTCTTAGGGTCTATGGTAACTAAAAAACCAAAAGAAGTTAGAAATTATTTAGGATTAGGATTAGTCCCTCAAGCAGGTGTTGCTATAGGTCTTGCTGCCCTTGGTGCAAGAATAATTGGTGGAGATATGGGTTCTGATTTACAAACTGTTATATTAGCATCTAGTGTTTTATATGAAATGGTTGGTCCAGCTTGTTCAAAACTTGCTTTATATTTATCTCATTCATATTCAAATGATTTAAATGAACTTGCTCCTATTTCAGTATCTAATAAAGATGGAACAGTTAAATCAGGTGTCGATATTTTAGTTGAACAAATCAATGCTATTCAAAAGCAACTACCAGCTCATGCCAATATTTCGGAAGAAGAAGCTGCTTTTAATCAAGCAATTGATGAACAATATGAAGCTTATAAAAATCATTTTCAAAGATTTAGAAATAGAAGATAGGAGGAAAAAATGATAGTAGATCCAATTGCAAAATTATTAGGTGAATGGTCAAGTGAAATTAATTTTTGGAGTATATTATTCCGTATATTTTTAGCTTTTTTATTTGCTGCTATTTTAGGATATGAAAGAGCAACTAAAAGACATGCTGCAGGATTTAGAACATTTATTTTGGTTACAATTTCATCAACAATAGCTGTATTATTAGATGTGTTTTTTATCGAATCATATGATATTATGTTTCCTGTTTTATCAGCAGCTATTTTAATATCTATTGCTATTTTAAGTAGTAATTCTGTATTATATTCATCTCGTAATCAAATTAAAGGTTTAACAACATCAGTAGCTTTGTGGTCATCTGCTGTCCTAGGTTTAACATTAGGAGCAGGCTTTTACACAGCATCACTTGTATTTATTGCTTTGTTTTTAATTTCCTTATCAGTATTACCTAAATTAGAAATTTATTTAAAAGATAAATCAAATCATTTTGAAATACATTTGGAATTAAAGAATAAAGCCAATTTACAAGATTTTGTGGCAACATTACGTAAATTAGGAATTGTCATTGATGACATTGAATCAAATCCAGCATATGTTAATTCAGGATTAAGTGTTTATACTATTTCGTTAAGTATATATAGTAAAGAATTAAAACAATATAAAAAACATTCCGAAATTATTGAAGCATTGAGTAAATTAGATTATGTCAATTTTATAGAAGAAATGAAATAAAAAAGAGGCTTAGATTTGATTAATATCAAACTAAGCCTTTATCTTTGTTGCAAATGGTTTTTAATTGCTTGAAATGTTTCATCACTAACAACATGTTCAATACGACAAGCATCTTCTAAAGCTGTTTTTTGATTAACACCAATTTTAATTAAAAGTTCAGAAAAAAGTTTATGTTTTTCATATGTTTTTTCAGCGATCTTTTTGCCACTATCAGTTAAAGAAATATAGCCATTTTTATCAACGATAATATAACCATTTTCCTTTAGTTTTTTCATGGCAATACTTACACTTGCTTTAGTAAATTTCATGTCTTTCGCAATATCAATAGAGCGAACGTTTTTATCTTTTTCTTGTAATATTAAAATACGTTCTAAATAATCTTCAGCGGATTCTTGTATTTTCATAATAAACACCTAACCTTAGATGAGATTTTAATATTTTATTAAGTTTATTATATCATATTTTTTTGTTTTGTAAATACATTATTTTTAGAAAGTAAATTATTTAAAGTTAAATAAGCGAATTTTTAGATTTATAAATTTGACTATCTTATTAAAATATGTTATAATTTTAATGTATTTTTAATTAATGGATAAAATATTTTTATACCATTTAAGATGAAGGGAGAAAATATGAAAATAGGAATTACAGCTGATTGTAGCTCTGGATTGGAATATGCACCATTCGAACATAAAGTAAAAATTACAAGAACAACCATTCATTTTGATAAGGAAGAGTTAGTTGATGGAATAGATATTACTGCTGATGAATTTTATGAAAAATTGAAACATACTGATATAGTTCCTTCAACATCAGCTCCAACAATTGGCGAAATAACATCAAGAGTAGAAGAATGGAAAAATGAAGGATGTACTGATGTTATTCATTTTGCTATTTCTTATGGATTAAGTACTTATGGTGAAAATCTTGAAGTTACAGGTGATGAACTTGTTGAGGGAGTTAAGTTACATGTATTTAATTCTAATACAGCTTGTTTAATGGAAGGATATAATGCATATTATGCGCAAAAATTAGCTGAAAAAGGATATACAGTAGAACAAATATTTGCGGAATGTGATAAGGTTAGAAAAGGTACAACTGCTTTCTTTGTAGTTGATGATTTAAAATATTTAGTTAAAAATGGTCGTTTAAGTAAAGCTAGTGGTTTAATAGGTAGAGCAGCTAATATAAAACCAATTTTAAACTTAAATGATGAAGGTAAAATTGTTCCTTATAAAAAAGTTAGAGCTCATGCTAAAGCTGTTGATAAATGCTTAGAATTAATTAAAGAAACATCAATAAATGCTAAAAAAGTGTTATATATAGTATTACATACTGGAAGATTAGATGATGCTAAAGAATTAGCAAAAAAATTAGAAGCAAGTGTTACTAATGCTAAACATATTGATGTTGTAACAGTTACACCAACAGTTGGTGCTCATATTGGTTGTGGTATAATTGGAATCGGTCGTATTATTCTTGATGATTTAAAAGAAGAATTAGTTTAAAAATTTATTGATTAAAATAGATTTAAGAATGGGATGTATTCTATATTAGAACATCCCTTTTTAGATTAATTAAATCTATATAAAATTACTAAAAAAATTATAATTAAAAATACTTTTTATTTGTATAAAAGGTTAATTTCGTGTATAATATAAATATGTTTATATTATAAATATATTTTGGAGGTTTAATATGAAATGGAATTTAGAATACTTATTTGAAACACCAGAAAAATTTGTTCAAGCTGTTGATAATTTAAATTCTTATATAGACAAATTAAAACAAATGGAAGGTAAATTAAATCAACCAGAAGTGTTTCGTGATTTCTTTTTATTACAAAAAGGCTTAGAAGAAGATTTAGGAAAAACATATCAATATGCTCATTTAAAAAGTGATTTAAATCGAAAAGATGTTGCGAATGCAAGTTGGGTAGCCAAAATGCATAATTTATTATCACAAATAAATCAAGCAATGTCTTGGAGTGACCCTGAAATTTTATCTTTAGGAGAAGATAAAGTAAAAGAATTTCTTAATATGTATCCTGAAATTAGTGAATTTCGTTTTTCGTTAGAAAAATTATTCCGTAAAAATAAACATGTTTTAGATGCCAAAAGTGAAAAATTATTATCATATTTTTCTCCTTTATCAAATAGAGGAGGAGATTTATATAGTTCATTAAGTGTTAGTGATAATGTCGCCAAAACAATTCGTTTAAAAGATAAAACAAAAGTAACAGTTACCCAAGGTAATTGGCGTTCATTAATTGCGAAAAGTATGGATGCAAGTGATCGTAAAAAAATATTTAATGCTATTTTCTCATATTATGATGAACATAAAACAACATATGGTGATATTTATAATACTGTTTTATTGACTAATAAAGCAAATGCTGAATCAAGAAATTATCCCTCTATTTTAGAGAGTTATTTATTTGATAATAACATTCCTACATCAGTATTTTTAAATTTAGTTAAAGTTGCTTCTCATGAAAATAAATCTTTAAAGAAATATATTCAATTAAGAAAAGAATATTTAGGTTTAAAAGAACATTATACATATGATAGATTTTTAGAATTAGCTCATTCTGATAAAACATACAGTTATGAAGAAGCTAAAGAATTATTCTTCAAATCAATTAAACATTTACCAAAAGATTTTCAAGATAAAGCTCATGAAGTATTAAAAGATGGATTTGTTGATGTGTATGAAAGTGATGGTAAAAGAACAGGAGCATATTCATCGAGTATGGCAAATTTACATCCTTTCATATTATTGAATTTTAATAATACATTAGATGATGTATTTACTGTCGCTCATGAAGCTGGACATTCAATTCATTCAATGTATGCAATGGAAAGTCAACCAACAATGTTACAAGATTATACAATATTTGTTGCGGAAATTGCTTCAACATTCAACGAACATATGTTACTTGATTATTTAATTAAAGAAGGTAACACCACTAAAGAAGAAAAGATAATGTTGTTACAAAAAGCAATTGATGAAATATATTCAACGTTCTATCGTCAAACATTATTTGCGGAATATGAATATGAAGCTAATAAATTAGTTGAAAACAATCAACCAATTAATTATGAAGTATTATCAAATATAATGATCAAATTATATAAAAAATATTATGGTCAAAATATTAAAAAAGAAAAAGTTAAACAATATGTTTGGGCTTATATCCCTCATTTGTTTTACACTCCTTTTTATGTTTATCAATATGCTACTAGTTTTGCCGCAAGCTTTAAATTATATAAAGATGTTAAAGAAAAGAAAGAAGGAGCATTTGAACGTTATACTGGATTATTAAAATCAGGAGGTTCTAAATATCCTGTTGAACAAGCTAAAGATGCTGGTGTTGATTTCACAAAAGAAGAAACATTCATGGCTGTTGTAGAAAGAATGGATGATTTAGTTTCTCAACTTGAAAAATTAATAAAGGAATAAATTAATAAAATAATAAATTATTGATATAATATATTATTAAATATATCTATTTATTATAGGAAAATATCAATTAATAATATTTAAAAATGTTTTTATATTATATTACTATTTTATTTATTTTTAAATATAATATATAAATAATAAATGAATTATATGAGGAGAAAATTAAATGAATAGAATTGCCAATTATCATAGCCATGTTGCTTTGTGTGGTCATGCTGAAGGAAATGTTGAAGATTATATTAAAGAAGCAATTCGTAATAATTATGTTGAAGTAGGAATTTCTGATCATGCCCCAATACCCAAAGATTGGATGTCTAGTGATTTGTATGAATATTTATGGTTAAGTCAAATGATGACATTAGATATATTTTATAACCAATATTTAAAAGAACTTAATTATTGTATAAATAAATATCCTAATATATCTATTTTAAAAGGTTTAGAAATTGAGTTTTTACCTAATCATGATGATTATTATAAAATGTTATTAAAAGATTTAGATTATTTTAATTTAGGAATTCATTATTTTATTAGTCAAAATCATATCATCTCAACATATGATGGTATTTCTGAAATAAATATGATTGATTATGCTTATACTGTAGAAGAAGCTTTAAAAACAGGCTTTTTCACAACCTTAGTTCATCCTGATTTATATTTAATTAGAGTTAAAGAATTCACTAAATTTCATGAAAATATAGCTAGAAAAATAATTGAATCATGTCTTAAATATGATGTTTATTTAGAAGTAAATGCTAATGGAAAAGGAAGATATCCTCGTAAAGAGTTTTGGGAAATTGTCAAAGAATACAAAGATTGTAAAATTATAATTGGTAGTGATGCTCATCATATATATGATTTTCATGGTAAACAAGTTGCAGAAGCTATTAAATTTGCCTCACAATTAGAATTAAATGTTCAAGAAAGAATGATACCTAAAAAATGTTTATTGAAATAAGACCCGTTAATGTTAATGATGCTCAAGATATACTTAATATATATCAATATTATATAATAAATACTACTATTACTTTTGAATATGATGTTCCAACTCTTTCTTCATTTCAAGAAAGAATTAAAAATATAACAAAAAATTATCCATATTTTGTAGCAGTGCATCAAGGTAAAATAATAGGTTATGCTTATAGTAATCGATTTAAAGAAAGAAAAGCATTTGATTGGAGTTGTGAAGTTTCAATTTATGTTGATAAAAATTATCAACATCAAGGTGTCGGTAAACAATTATATCAAAAATTATTTACTGTTTTAAAAGAGTTGAATTATCATTCATTATTTGCTTTTATTACATATCCTAATTTAAGTAGTGAAAAGTTCCATTATTCATTAGGGTTTAAAAGAGTTGGTTATTATCCTAAAGCTGGATATAAATTTAATCAATGGTGTGACTTAATTGTTTTAGAAAAAAACATTCAAGATGTAAATGAAGTATTAAATATAATTCCATTTACAGAATGGGAAAAGGATAAACAATGAGATTATGGACAATCCAATCTTTAGAAGTATATAATATTATTAATTGTGTTGGCATTTATCATAATGATGGTAAAAAATCAAAATTAATAAATATTATGCATAATGATAAATTTTATCAATGGATGATTATGCAAATGAAAAAAAGAATAGGTAATCCCCCTATTCAAGATATTTATCCTATTTGGGCATGGCATACCATGAATTGGCAACATTCACGTCCTGATTTAAGAAAAGTAGAATTTAAATCATATAAAAAACCATTTGTTTTAATGGAAATTGAAATATCTAATAAAGATGTTTTATTAAGTGATGAAGAATTATGGAATTATGTCTTATCTGATACATATCTTAGTACTGCATTAGCAGAAGAAGAATATGAGAAAGAAATGTTAGAATTTTCTAAAAATAATAAAGAAAATAAAATAGAAGAGTCTTGGGAAAAGATATTTTGTCTTGATAATAAAATTAATAATAGATGGATAAGAATTGGATGTTACATTCAAGCAACATTTTGGGAAATCAAAAAAGAAAACATAATAAAAGTATGGATTTATAAATAAAACAGCCCAATTAAAGGCTGTTTTTAATTTTAGAATTTCATTCTGTTTACAATTTCTTTCGCAATTAATTTACTTCCTTCAATCGATGGATGAATACCATCTTCTGACCAAAATGATGGATTTTCTTTAATACTTGCTTGGGCAAAAATACCATCAAGAGGAATATAATCAGTAGCATATTTTCTTGCAAGTTTACGTATGATTTCAACTTTTCGCCAAAGTTCTTCACGAAAAATTGTTTTGTTAGGATCGCTATCAATAATAAAAGGTTCTAAAATAATTATTGGACAATGAAAATCATTTGTTAAATGAGATAAAATGAATTCATAATTATTTTTAAATTCTTCATCAGTAACTAATTCATTTTTTAAATAATGATCCCATACATCATTAATACCAATTAAAATATAGACATAATCAGCATTCACATCTTTAAAATCTTTTTGATATCTTTTCACAAGATGTTCAGTTTTATCACCACTTACACCCCTATTTATTATTGTCACTTTTTTATCATTTAAAAGTTCTTTCACATATTTAGGATATCCTTCACCTAAATCATATTCATCATCACGTTTTCTAAAACAATCAGTAATACTATCTCCTTGAAATAGTATAACTGAATTTTCTTTTATTTTAATTAAATTTTCTTTACACATTTTTAATACCTCATATATTATTATAATAAAATATATTAAAATTGTAAAGCAAAATAAAAATAAAAACTTTAATTTACGGCTGTTCGAATTCAGTTGAATTCATTCGACTCTTCCTTTTTCAGTTTGTATATTAGTTCATTTC
>CANQVC010000052.1 GCA_947627195.1 uncultured Bacilli bacterium | reverse complement strand
CCATATTTAGGTGTTTTTTTAATGATTTCTGCATAAATTAATTTTTGTAGCACAATAACTGTCAAACTCGGGTAATTCAAAAAAATTCAAGAAAATTTTAAAAATATTTTTAAATTTTTCTTAAGAAAAACAAAAAAGATAATTATTTATTTTGAAAAAAAGAAAAGTTGTGATATAATAATGAATAGATATTAGGAGGTACCATGAAAAAAATTATTAAAATATTGATTATTATTGTTATCCCACTTCTTGCTGGGTTTGGAATAAGTTGTTATGCATATGGTAGATATAAAAATGGCTTCTTTGAATATTACATGAAGCAAACTGAAGATCAAACTACTATAGAACGTTTTGTTTCTTTGATGGAATATCAAGAACAATATTTAGATTATGATAAAGATAAAGACGGATTTGATTTTTATTATTCTGATGATTTAAAAAATTCTAAAGGTAATATTTTTCATATCGATATTATTCGTGCATGTCAAAAGACTAAAGAAAATGTAACTGATAAAAATGGAGTTGTTACAGGCACAAAAGATCTTTATACATTAACATATTATGTTGTAGTATATAATATTAATTATGAGACTCTTGCGAAAACATTAGATGATACTAA
Source organism: uncultured Bacilli bacterium (assembly GCA_947627195.1). Lineage (GTDB taxonomy): Bacteria > Bacillota_I > Bacilli_A > ML615J-28 > CAG-698 > CAKOMG01. The sequence continues at coordinate 9,536 of CANQVC010000052.1, read as the reverse complement.
TGACCCTGCTCATAGATTATTAGAGAATCAAATACCTAAATTTTCCATGAAGATACAATCTAAAGAAGATGAAGATAAATCTACATCGAAAAGTTTTAATACAACTGGGGCTACTTTTGCCTATGCAGATATTAGAGATGATAACTACATGCCTAAAAAAGATAGTAAAGGCAACAAAATGGCTGGAGAAAGTGGATTACCAATGTATTATGCTGTTATTTATGGAACAGATTTAAATAATCTTGGTGATGATAAGGTTTTAATCTTTAACGCTGATTCAAATTGGGACAATAGTGAACAAGTATCTGAAGAATTAACTAGAATTGAATTTAGTGATTTATATAGTGCTAATGATGTGGAAAAGAAAGATGAAGTCAAAGCTGAATTAGACACATTTAAAAAAGTATATAATAAAAATGATTCTGATGCTGGATATTTTGGCTATTGCTTTAGAAATTATATGTGGTGGGAAGCATTAATCGCTATCGTTGTCGTTGGCTTTGTATGTGGAGCTTTTGTTGTCGTATGGTCAAGTGAAGAAAAAGATAAAAAAGCCAAAATCGCAAAGAAATAATTATCTAATTAAGGATGTATGAATTAAAATACATCCTTTTAAAACGTTTTAATAAATGAAATAATTAAATCTGCTTTAAATTATTTTTGTTTAGTGCTATAATATGTATATAAAGAAGGTGTATATATGATTTATACAATAGGAGAAGCTTTGATAGATTGTATACATAATGGTGATAATATTATATATTCAGTTGGCGGGGCACCTGCTAATGTAGCAATGTGTTGTGCTAAATTAGGTATAGAATCTAAATTTATTGGTAAAATCGGTAACGATAATTATGGTGATAAGATTATAGAAGTTTTAAAATCTAACAATGTTTCTTTGGATTATGTTTATCGAACATCTTTATACCCAACATGTTTGGTTAATGTCAACTTAACTAATAACCATGAAAGGAATTTTGTTAGTAAAACACCTCTTTCAAGCGATTTCTTTTTAGAAATTAACGAAGTTAAAGATATTTCTTTTTCTAACCAAGACATTTTACACTTTTGTTCTGTTGATTTAATGCCTTATAGCGTCGAAAAAGCCACTGAATTTTGTATAAAGAATGCTAAGAATAATAATTGTATTATTTCTTTTGATCCTAATGTTCGTTTAACGTTTTGGCATGACGATAATAAATGTAAAGAAACAATTTTAAAATACTTTAATATGGTGGATATTGTGAAAATAAGTGATGAAGATGCATCGTTTTTATTTCCTAATAAAGATTTTGACCAACTTTCGCAAATTTTATTTGCTAAAGGAGTGAAATTAGTCATAATAACGTTAGGTAAAGATGGTAGTATTGCTTATTTTAAGAACAAAAAAATCAAGCAAAATGCTTTTGATACTAAAATTGTTGATACAACAGGAGCGGGAGACATATTTATTGGTACTTTTCTTTCTTGTTTACATCAAAACAAAGAAGATATAAAACGAGCTTTATTATATGCTAGTTCAGCATCTTCATTTATTTGTTCACACTTTGGTGTTGGGACAAATCTTCCAACAATAAATGATATTCAAAATATAATAAAAAATGGAACATAAAATATAAATAAAAAATTTTAAAATTTGTTTTTAAAATCTTTTCAAAATTTTTTAAATAAAAAATCAAGCAAAAAAATGATAAAAAATTTTAAAACCCAAAATTTAAGCTTTAAGCTTTTAAAAGCTTTTTGCTTAAAATCTCTTGAAGAAAAACTTAAAATGCAAACAAAGCGAAAATTCGCCTTAAATTTCTCAAAGTTTTGATAACAAAATAAAATAAGATGCATTTTAGGTATTCGTGAGCCCGAAATTTAAGCTGTGCTAAAAAAATAATAAAAAAGATAGGAGTGAAAAAAAATGAAATTATTAGTTTTTGTTTTAAATAAAATTGACAAATTAAACCCATTATTAAATGAATTTGCTAATAATAATATTTGTGGAGCAACAATTATTAGCTCTAATGGAATGGCTCATTCATTAGCTGATAATGATGACCACAATATTTTAGCTTCTTTTCGTCAATTTCTTGATCCAAAAAGAAAAGAAAGTAAAACCATTTTTATGGTTGTAAATGAAAGTGAAATTAACCTAATTTTAGGGGTAATTGAAAAAGTTGTTGGTAATATTGAAAGTCCTGATACAGGTATTATCTTTACTTTGCCTGTTGACTTTGCTAGAGGATTAGTAAAGTAAATGGAATTATTGCTTTTATTTATTGGTGGCATCCTTTTTACAGGTCTTTTATTTGGAAAATTAGCTCGTTTTGTTCACTTACCTAATGTTACAGGATATTTGGTGGGTGGTGTTGTCTTTGCCTTAATTTTAAAGCTTTTTAAAATTGATGATGATTATAATAAATATAAAGATAGTATTGAATTAATTCCCACAATTGCCTTAGGCTTTATTGCTTTTTCAATTGGTACTGAATTTAAATTCTCATATTTTAAAGTTGTTGGTATTAAACCAATAATTATTGCCATATTTGAATCTATTGGTGCTGTTATTTTTGTTTTAGTTGGTTTATTAATATTATATTTTATTAATCCTAATATTGTTTCTATACCTGTGGCAATGATGCTTGCTGCGATTGCTTCCGCAACTGCTCCTGCAGCTACAATTATGGTAATAAAACAGTATAAAGCAAAAGGTGAAGTTACAAGTAATTTATTAAGTGTCGTAGCTCTTGATGATGCTGTTGCGTTAATGTTGTTTGGAATTATGTTTGCTATTGCTAATACAGTAAGTAATCATAATAATTCTAATGTTGTCTTTAGTATATTTAAACCATTTCTAGAAGTTATTGCTAGTTTAGGTGTTGGATTTGCCGTGGGATTTTTAATTACTGTGTTGTTAAAATGGTTTACAGGGAGAGGAAATAGATTAACTGTTGTTTTAGCTCTGATTTTAATTGTTTCTTCATTAGAAGCAATTATTAGAGAAAATTTACATTGGGATTTTTCTTTCTCAACACTTCTTGCTTGTATGATGATGGGAGCAGTATTTACCAATACCAATCCAACAGAAAAAGTTAATACTGTTATGGAATTAGTAGATAGATTTACTCCACCAATATTATTAATGTTTTTTGTAATTAGTGGAGCTGATTTAGATTTAGCTTCTATTAAAGAAGTTGGTTTAATTGGTATAATTTATATTATTGCTAGAGTTATTGGTAAAGTAGTTGGGGCAAGTATTGGTGGTGTTGCCACAAAAAGTTCGCCAGAAGTTAAAAAATATTTGGGATGGGCTCTTGTTCCCCAAGCAGGTGTTGCTATTGGTTTAAGTTTAGTTGCCATGAATGCTTTAGGTGCTGATGATCCCCATGCTTCAGCGATTCGAACTGTTGTATTATGTGCAACTTTGATATATGAATTGACTGGACCATTATTAACAAAGATGGCTCTAAAGAAAGCTGGCGAAATCCAAACTGTTGATAAGCCTAAAGAGATAAAGACTCAAGTTCAATAATAAAATATAAAAGAGTTATTAACTTACTATATAAGTAGGTCAATAACTCTTTTTTATTAATATTCACAACTTTTAGGTGTTCTTGGGAATGGAATAGCATCACGAATGTTTTCAATACCTGTTAGATACATAATTAAGCGTTCAAATCCCATACCAAATCCTGAATGATAACATCCACCATAACGTCTTAGATTACAAAACCATTGAACAGTGTCTTTATCAATATGCATTTCATCAATACGTTTCATTAGTTTATCATAATTTTCTTCTCTTTGCGAACCCCCCATTAATTCTCCTGCTCCAGGGACTTCTAAATCAACAGCAGCAACAGTTTTATTATCATCATTTAATTTCATATACCAAGCTTTAATGTCCTTTGGCCAATTAGTAATGAAAACAGGACCATTAAAATATTCAGTAATATATTTTTCGTGTTCCTTTGCTATGTCACTTTCATAATCAGGTTCAAATTCCCAATTAATATTAGCTTTCTTTAAGATATCAACAACATCATGATGAGATATACGAACAAATTTAGATGAAACTACTTTCTCTAATTTTTCTTTTAATCCTTTTTCGACGAATTGATTAAAGAATTGAATTTCATTTTGACATTTATCTAACACTCTTTTTATTACATATTTCAACATTTCTTCTTCAATATCCATTAATTTATTTAAATCACAAAAAGCAATTTCAGGTTCAATCATCCAAAATTCATTTGCATGAGTTTTGGTGTTTGAATTTTCTGTACGGAATGTTGGCCCAAAAGTATAAATCTTTTTATAAGCCATAGCAAATGCTTCACCATGTAATTGTCCTGTACCAGTAACATATGCTTGTTTTCCAAATAAATCTTTGGTCATATCTACTTTTTTATCTTTCATTGGTAGATTATTTAAATCAAGTGTTGTTATTTTAAACATTTGATCAGAGCCTTCACAATCTGTTGTTGTTATTAAAGGTGTATGAACATAAACGTAATTATTACTTTGAAAATATTCATGAATAGCCATAGCTGCTATACTTCTAACACGAAAGACTGCACCAAATAAATTTGTTCTTGGTCTTAAATAAGCTTGTTCACGTAAAAATTCACGAGTATGTCTTTTAGGTTGTATTGGATAATCTTCAGGACATGAACCAAGTAAAATAACTTTTTTAGCTTTTAATTCTGATGATTGATTAGCATTCGGTGATGAAGTTAATATTCCTGTCACTTCAATAGCACTGCCAATACCAAATTTTTGAATTTCGTCGAAGTTTTCCAAATCTTTTTCATACACAATTTGTAAATTATTAAATTGTGTTCCATCATTAAAATCAATGAAACCAAATTCTTTTTGTTTACGATGATTACGAATCCATCCTTGAACAGTAATTTCTTTGTTTAAGAATTCATTTTCATTCATACTAATTTCTTTTAAATCTTTTACCATTTCTTTTATACCTCCTTTTGAAATAAAAAAGCCTTAAAAGCATTTTGCTTCTAAGGACGAATTATCGCGGTACCACCTTAGTTCTTATTACAACACACAATAACTAATTACGTAAAGCCAAATTGCGTAAAGCAAAATTGTGTAAAGCAAAATTGCGTAAAGCAAAACTGCGTTGTATTAAGCACTTCATTAAACCTTTAATGCAGGTCATACAGTTAGTTCTACTTATTTTCTTCTAACAGCTCCAAGTGTTCTTTCTCTTTTTTGTTGCATAAGTTTTCACTATCCTTATGTCACTTTTTTCACACGCCAAAGGTACTTTTCTCTTCATAGCCTCTATTAAAAACTTGTTTATATTGAAAACTTGTTTTCATTGAATACATTATAGCATATTTTATTTGTTTGTCAATAAATGATTTGGATTTTTTTCTATATTATTTTGATATTTAACTAATTTCAAAAGTAAATCAAATAAAAAATAAGCAATAATGGAGGTAATTACATTGAATAATAAATGAGACATTGCAATTGATATTTTTAAATTATTTGGGTATAAAGAATTTTCTAAATATTTTAATAAAATATAATATGGATTAAGTAATATATAAAATAATAGAACACCTAATAAATTAAATAATACATTAGCATTAACAGCTTGTTTAGCTTCTTTATTAGTATGGATTGTTGAAAAGTATCCTGTAATTGTTGTGCCGATGTTTGAACCCAACATAATTGCAATACTAGATTTCAATGTTATTATTCCTGCTTGATACATTTGTTCTAATACGCCAATAGTTGCGGAAGAAGATTGAATAAAGGCTGTTAATAATGAACCAAATAAAATAGATAATAATGGTGAATTATTATATATTTTAATAAAAGAAACAAAAACATTACTTTTAGCTAATTCATCAAATCCAATTCCCATCAATTCTAATCCTAAAAAAACAATTCCTATGTTTAAGAAAATACTAAATATTATTTTCCATTTTTCTTTTTTTATTATTATATAGAATATAAATGAAAAGATAATTAAATAAAATGAAAGATTATTTATTTCTAGACTTATAAAAAAAGCTGAAAAGCATGTGCCAATATTTGCCCCAATCATAATTCCTAATGCAGCTGGCAATTGTAAATATCCTGCTGTCATTAAACTTAAAACTATAGCAGTTATACCAGAAGATGATTGAATAATTATTGTTCCCAATATTCCCATCATAAATGCTTTCCATTTTTTGTTTGTCCCTTTTTGAATTATCTTATATAATTTATTGCTATATATTGCTTTTAAATTTTCTTTTAATAAATCTAAAGCATATAAAAATAAAGCCAATCCACCAAAGATAAAAATAATTTGATTAAATGAAGTAGAATTTTTATTATATAATTCTTGCATGGTAATTAATATGCAAAAAAAATAAAATTATGATGTAAATTTTTTATTAAGATTAAACAAAAATTTTTTATTATATTGACTTTCTGCCCCGAAAACTGTATAATAAAGTCAGAATATATGGAGGAATATAATGGGTAAGCAAAAATCTTTTATCATTGTTGGAAGTGTATTTTTAGGATTGATTGTAATAATTTTACTTGTTTCATTAATTGGAAGTGGAAAAGATAATCAATGTTATTTTGCTGCTGACCAATACTATGTCCAAAAAGGACATTCCATTGATTTAGCTCCAGAACTTTCTGCTTCAGGTAGAATTAAGAATTATGAATTTAATTATGAATTAGATAAAAACGGAATAGCATCTGTTGATATGGGAACATGTTCAGAAGTTGATAAAGAATTAAATTGTTGGGTTTTCCTAGAAGGTGAAGAAGATAATATTCAAGAATTTCCATCAGATTTTCTTGCCCATGATCAAGATGATATTACAATTGAAAATGGTTATTGGTGTATTAATGGTGAATCAACAAACATCAAACCTGAAAAGAATTATAATGATGAAGAAATAACTTTACATGTTACAGCAAAAAATGTTTTAAAAAGAGTTTGGATGCTTAATGGTGAAGTTACTGATATTATTGTGAAAGAAAATGTTGAACCTACAAGAAATGAAAATGGGAATTGGTTTATTGAAGGTGTTGATACAGGTATTAGATATAAAACTATTCCTGTTACTATTGAAGGACTAGATTATGGTAAAGTTACTTTAACAGTTCATGGCAAAGTTAATGGCAAAGCTGTTGAGACGACAACTGTTGTTGAAGTAGTTCCTCAAGATCCATCGACAATTACTTCAAATTATTTTCATGATACCATTTATATGGTAAAAGGATCTTCAATGGAAATTGAATATACAATTTATGGACAAAATCTAGAAGAAGATTTACCATTACAAGATGCAAAATGCACTGTTTCATCAAACATAGCTCGCTTTGATAATAAAACAGTATATGCTGAAGAAACTGGTACATGTAATTTATATATTAAACCAAATGATTCTTCATATCATTTAGGTAAAATTGGCACCAATAGATTAACTATTAAATGTTATATTTTAGAAAGTGCAGAAGATGTACAAGCTATTGAAGATTTTAGACAGAAAATCCAAGCAATTGGTGATCTTAATAATGTTACTGCTACAGCTGAAGTTAAAGCTAAAATTGATGCTGCTAGAGAAGCATATGATAAATTAAGTGAAGAATTGCAAAATAAAATTCCTTTTGATGAAAGTGACTTATTAATAGAAGCTGAAAAGAAATATGACAGATTATTAACCTCAACAAAATAAATATTAAAGATAGGTATTTTAATTTCATACCTATCTTTTTATAATATGTAATAAAAATTAAACTTTTTAAATAATATGTTTAGTAAGGTATAGAAAATAAATTTCAAAACAACTTTCAAAATAAAAAATAATGTGATATAATAAAGAAAAGACATAAAAAGATAGGAGAAAAAATATGGCATATCAAGCATTATACAGAACATATCGACCACAAAAGTTTAGTGAAGTAGTCGGTGAAGAAGTAGTAATTAAAACATTACAAAATGCCATTATGAACCAAAAAATATCACATGCATATTTATTTAGTGGTCCAAGGGGAATTGGTAAAACATCAGTTGCACGTATTTTCGCAAAAGCCTTGAATTGCCAACACGTTCATGATGCTGAACCTTGTAATGAATGTGATTCATGTAAAGAAATTAGTCTAAGTATTAATCCTGATGTCATTGAAATCGATGCTGCTAGTAATAATGGTGTTGATGAAATTCGTGATATAAGAGAAAAAGTACGTTTTTTACCAAGTGGTTCAAGATATAAAATATATATTATAGATGAAGTACATATGTTATCAAGTGGGGCATTTAATGCTTTATTAAAGACATTAGAAGAACCACCTAAACATGTTGTCTTTATATTAGCTACAACTGAACCACAAAAGTTACCAGCAACAATTATTTCTAGGTGTCAACATTTTGAATTTAAATCTTTATCACAACAAGAATTAAATCAAAGAATAATGGAAGTATGTCAAAATGAAAATGTAACTATTTCCTTTGATGCAATTAGTGCTATAAGTGATGCAGCAGAAGGAGCTATGAGAGATGCTTTAAGTATTCTTGATCAAGTTATTTCATATGGTAGCAAAGATATTCAAGTTGAAGATGTTAATGTTGTTACAGGTAGTTTAAATTTTGAAAAATTATTAGAATTAGTAACAGCTATTGAAAATAAAGAAACAGCTAAAACTATTACTGTTTTTAATGAATGGATTTCTTCTGGTAAAGAAGCTAGTAAAATAATTGGGGGCATGATTGCTTTTTATCGTGATGCTTTATTATATAAAAGTTTAAATGGAGCAACATATGATAAACCAATATTTGAAAAGCAAACATTTTGTGATATTGCCCAAAAGATGGCAAAAAATAAAATATTATATTGCATTGATGTTTTAAGTGATGTGCAAAGTAAAATTAAGTTTTCCACAGCACCTAATATTTATTTAGAAATTTCTTTAATTAAATTATGTAGTGTTACTGAAAATGATTTAGATTTGATGAATCGTGTTACAGCATTAGAAGAAACTGTTGCATCAACTCCAAGTCAAGTTGTTTCATCTGAACCAGTTAATAATGAAAAAGTAAGTTTAATTGATGCTAAATTAAATCAAGTAGTTTCAGAATTAAGCAAATTAGAATTACATAAATGGATTAAGAAAATCGATGATATGTCCCAACAAATTCCTAATAATTCTGATGTTGGCAAAGGCGTTGACGAAGAAGCAAGACAAGAATTACAAAATATTCGCAAAGCTATTGAAGAATTGCAAATTCATTATGATGATATTAAAGACCAATTGGATCATGGCACATTTAATACATCTGAAAATATTGATAATTCTCTTTATAAAAATATTGATGAAAAGATTATCAATTTAAAACAACAAATAGATAAATTAACAAATCAATCTTCTAATTCATTTGATTATAATGTTATAAATTCATTGCAAGACAAAGTTGTTGAACTTGAAAATAAAATGCAAAACTATAATTTAATATCTAATGATAATAATGAATATGATTCAACATTATTAGAAGAATTAAAAGAAAAAGT
>CANQVC010000051.1 GCA_947627195.1 uncultured Bacilli bacterium | reverse complement strand
TATATATTTATTATAACACAAGTTAAGATAAAAGTCAACATAATTCGAACATTCTTTTATTCACCGCAAATTAAAGTTTATTCTTATTATGACAAATTATGATTAAATAAAAATTATTTATAATATTTATTTTTAAATTATGTTTTTTAATATAAATGTTTTACAGCTATAAGGCACAAAAAAAGCCGCTTATTATAAACGGCTAAACAATATAAATATTATTCATCAAGTTGTACGACATCAAAACATATAGCCCGAAAATGATTATCAAACATTATAAATTCACAGTCACGATGAACATGTCCAAAAAACCATTTTTTGAATTTACCAAATTCCGCAATATAAGCTAAATGTTCTCTTAATCGTTGTTCATTACAATTTATTGCACATTGAATATATGAATGAGCTCCATCAGGAGGGATATGAGTAATAATATAATCAAAACAATCATTATATTTTGTTAATGTCTTAGATGAAGTTTCATAATCATCTTCATTTGGTAATTCTTCTTCCCAATAACTTTTATTTAAAATTCTAGTAGGACGATCATAACTATATCCTCCACCCATTACATAAAATGTTTTACCTTCAATTTCAAATGCATGTCCTCTCATCAAATGAATAATATTTTTACGTATACGATGTATTTTTCCCCCATGCCAGTCTTCTTCAGGATAAGAAAACAATAATGGGAAATTTTCATGATTACCATCACAAAAACAAATTGTAAATGGTAATGTTGCTAATTGATCTAATTGGTTTTGTTGCAAATCATATAATTTAGTTCCTTTTTCATAAAATACAAAACCAAAATCACCACATATAATTAAATAATCATCTTTTGTCCATTTCTCTGAATTAGGTAAATTAATCGGAGCAAAGCGGGCAATTTCCCCATGCATATCGCCTGTAACATAAATCATTTATTATTTCCTCCTTTCTTTATATAGGAAATTTTTATTTATTATTTTTACTTCTGACTTTATGATTAGCTAATAAAATATAAATAACAAACAAAATAATAACACTAATAATTACAACTAAGAAAGTTCCAAATAATGGTACTTCAATTTTAAAAAACATCATCTTGCCATCAAAATTTTTTTCAATTACTTCTATTACTTCATTAGGAATATTATCATATTTATTCATATGATTTAATACACCATTCATATAATAATGTCTAAACAATACTGTCGCATAAGTACCTGGTAATAAACTTACAAAATATTGCATGCCAACACCAAATTGTGAAATAGGCATATATGCTCCACATATAAAGCCATACATTGATGAAACAAGTGTTGATACAGCACTCATTGCACTTTGTGTAGAAATGAAAAAGCCAATAACTGAAGAAAATAAACTACCAGATGCAACACAAATAATTAAAGATAATAATAATCCTAATATGTCTAGAATTGACATATAAAAACCTACAATACTTAAATATATTAAACTAATTAAAAAAACTATAAAACATACAATAAATGTAGTAATAAAATTACCAATTGCATAACTTGTTAACAATATTGATTTCTTAACAGGTGATACATAAAAATCTGGTAATGTATGATTTATTTTATCCATTACATAAATATTTGTACAAAAAGAAACTGTTATACAAGACACTGCTAAGATAGATGAAAATAACCATCCACCAGTAAATGAATTTAATGAAGATTTAGATAGGGTAACTCCCTCAGGAAGCATAGAAATAATTGAATCTTCATATACTTCTCTTAGAAATGTCATGAATAAAACTAATAAAATCAATGGAGTTATTAATGATATAAAAAATAACATTTTATCTTTAAAATATATTTTCACATTTCTTTTAACTAAATATAATAATTTTTTCATATCATTCATCCCTTAAATTTTTCCCAGTTACATTTAAGAATACTGTATCCATTGAGCCTTTTATTATTTCAAAATCTTCAATATATGAAAGATATTTAAATAAAAATTCCTTAATTTCGATAGAACTAGTAAATTTAATTTTAAGACCTTTATTATCAAAAACAAAATTTATTTTATTATTATTTAATAGATTAATTAATTCATTTTGATATTTATAAATATAAATGAAATCATTAGCATATTGACGTTTTAATTCTTGTGGTGTTCCTTCACATACAATTTTACCATTATCCATCATCACAACATAATTTGCTTCATTTGCTTCTTCCATATAATGTGTTGTCAATAATACTGTCATTTTTAATTCTTTTCGTAAATCGTTAATTAATTTCCATACTAAAATTCTTGATTTAGGATCTAATCCTGTTGTTGGTTCATCTAATATTAATATTTTAGGTAGGTGCATTAAAGCTCTAGCTACATCAACTCTTCTTTTTTGTCCACCACTCAATTTATCTATTGGACGATGTAATATATCGATGAAATCAAGCTTTTTGGCAAAGTAATCAATTCTTTGATTTACTGTTTCTTTATCTATTCCATATAAATATGCTTTATTTCGTAAATTATCAATAACAGATAATTTAGCATCTAAAACTGAATTTTGAAAAACAATCCCTAATAATGGTTTGATTATATCTAAGTCTTTATCAATATTAAATCCATGAATAAAAACTTCACCAAAATCTTTTTTTAATATCCCACAAATAATATGAATTGTTGTTGTTTTACCAGCACCATTTACCCCAAGAAAAGCAAATAATTCGCCTTGTTTAATTTTAAAAGATATGTCATCAACAGCTTTTACTTCTTTATAATATTTTTTTAGATGTTTAATTTCAACGATATTTATTATACTATTCATAACTAAACCTCAATCATATTTTATCATATATTTAACTTTATTTTCTTAATTTTCACAGTTTTAAAAGCTTAAGCCAATAAAGGATTAAGCTTCTTTTATTTTATATTTTATAATTTTTAACAATAGAAACTAAACTATCTACACCTTGTTCAATTAAATTGATAAAATTAAATATTTGTTCATTCCATCCTGCAAATACATAAACATTCTTTCCTTGAAATTGTTTAGTGCCATATCCCATTAAATCAACACCATGAAAAATAACATTTGGATTTATTTCTAATTTATATTCATTTAATAATTTTTGACAATCTGTATCATATTTCTTGGGAATATATTTACTTAATAAGTTTTCAACATGATTGAATTCATAATTAATTTCATTATCTGATATATATATAATTCTATCAACAAATATTTTCTTTTTAATTAAATATAACATTGGTAAAACTAAATCAGTTCCAGCATTTTCAGTTTTAATTGCTAATGCATTGCTAATAATGCCATTATTAGTAGGTAAATTTTGCACTTTTAAATGAGAAGAAAATGTCATAACAAGGGCATCTTCACAAATGTAATTAGCTAATGAACCAAGTAATGTACCAATATTTAAACAAGTAACCATACTGTTTCGAGAAATTCTTATACCCATTGAAGCACTTGTATCGATGGCAATCATTGTCTTACCTTTTAACTTTTGAATATTATTAGTACTTGTTTTAATCGCTTTTTCTAAAGAAGAAAGTACTTTAGATGTACAATACGGATTAGTTCTAATTATTTGGTATGCGGAAAAAAAACGAAATGGCAACATTTTACTTTCTTTAATTATTGTTTCATTTTCTATTGTTTCTAATACTTTGTCTAAGTTATTAACTTGCGCATTTAAAATATTGTTTAAATTACGAACTAAAGCCATAATACCAACTTTACCACTTGCAATTAATTCTTCCCATACTTCTTTAGTATTACCTTTTGTTGATAACTCTGTTTCCCAAGTATATGGTATTTCTAATTCATTATTTATTATTTTATAAAATAATTGACTTTGTTTTTCATCTTTAGGATGAGGATGTGATGTTTTTAAAACTTTTTTAAAAGTAATTGCTTTATCATTGCCTTTGTATTTACCAAATTGATATTCATTAAATAAATTCATCGCATCTGCTAATCCTTTTTTTAATGAGTTAGGAATTGGTGATTGATAAACATCTATATAAAATGATAATATTTCAGTTATATCATCAGCTCGTAAACAAACCATTTTAATTGTATTTCTGGCGTATGGTTTACCTTTATCTTCATGAGCTAATAAAGCACATAAGGCATGAGAAACACTTCTTAAATTCATTTCTCTTCTAGCAAAAATAGCTAATTTTGATACATATTCAGCTTTACCTTTTTTAATAAGTTTTTCTGCAAGATTAATTAATTCTTCAGTGTTATCACCATAAAATTTATCTTCATTATAAAATGATGTAAAAACCATTGTTAATAAAGATTCTTCATCATTCAATTTATAAGCAGTAAATCCTTCATGATTTGTAGTCATTTCATTAGAATTTGTATTTGATGTATTAAATTTTGCCATCATACCCTCCTACTATAGAAAAAACTGCTTAAAAGCAGTTTAGTATAAAACAAGTATTGCCGAGGAAAGCGGCAAACGGACTTAAAATATTAGTAACTAGTACTAATAAGTAGGACCAATAAACGTCCCAAACCACTCCGCTGTTGAAGTAACCGTTCACCTAGCTACGGCAATACAAGTTAAGTTTAGTATAACAAAAATAAATATGAATGTCAATATCATTTTGTTATTTTATGAATTATTATTTTTAGTTATAACATCTTGAATATCCTTTTTTCGAATATATAATTGATTAATAAATAAAGAAAAATCTTTAGATTCTATTTCAATTATTTCTAGTTTGATATTTTTGCTTTTAAGTTTTACAATAAAATCATTAATTTCGTTTTTAATATGATTATCAATTAAATCTTTGATAATAATAAATGAAAGAAATAAATCATTTGTTTCTTGAATATTTATCCAATTTAATAATAAATCTAAAATGTTATTTTTAATAAGGGTATTTAAAATAAAACATTCAACGCCATTTTTTAAATTGTTTTCTTTGAATTTATATGATAAATTATTAATCAAATAATATTGACTTGCTAAAGAAAACGAAGCATTATCATCAATTTCTAAAACGTTAGGAAGAATAAGTTTTTGAAACGGAAATTCTTCTTTTATATCATTAATTAATTCATTAACTGATTGAACAGAGATGCCTTGATTAAATGTTAATTGTGTTTTATTAACAATATATGATATTGGACAATTAATATTTAAAAAACGAACAGATGCTGGAACAAATAAAAGTTTAGTTATTTTATTATCTGATGCAAAAACCAAATCACTAACATAAACAATATTATCTTTTATCATCATACTATTTTGTCTTTCCATCGATACACATATTTGATCATTAACTAAATTCTTATCATTATCAAAGGCATTACCAGCAATCTTCTCAAGATTATTAACATCAAATTGATAAATATATTGTAAATATTCACAATTACTAAAAGCTTGTTCTTCAATTATTTTTAAATTATTAGATAAAACTATTTCTTTTAAATTGCTATTACAAAAAGCTGAAGATGAAATTTTAGATACTTTAGGTAATTTTACTTTTTCTAAATATTTAGTATAGTAAAAAGCTTTTGTTTCAACAATTTCAATTTCTTCTCCTATAACATTTTGTATGCTAGAATTAGCAAATGCATTAGCATGAATAATTGTTGCTTTATATAAATCAATATTTTTTACCCGATATGAAACAACATATTTCCCATTTCCTACTTCTTTTGTGAAATAAGGAATTGTTAAATTTGTATTATATCCTAAGTATTTTATTAATACTTTACCATGATCCATAAATATATAATCTTTATATATTGGTAACATATTATTTAATTTACAAAATCTTTGACGACGATTATCACATGATGGATGTTGGAATAAATCAAACAAGTAATTTGAAAAGCAATCAGAATCTTTAACTCGATATAAAAATTGTTTTAACCATTCTCCATATCCACATAAAAAGCAAAATTCATCAGCTTTATTTTCTTCACATCGATAAGGAATAGCCATTAAAATTATTTCTGGCAAATACAAAATGAAATAAATTGTTTCTAAAAATATGGAAATAATTAATAAAATAATTCTTTCAATTTTAGAATCTTTTTTTTGATAAGTATTGTATGTTACTACAACAAGTATTCGAAAAATTTTTTTAAAAGTTTCTATTATAAAAGATGCAGATCTAAAAAGAGATAATATTTCGAAATTATTTGATGCACTATGTCCTAATTCATGAGCACACATTCCACAAAATTCTTCATCTTCACAATTAGGACTACCTAAGAAAAATATTTGTCCATTATAATTCATAACAGGTGAACCCATTAATAAAGATTCATATTTTTCTTTATCAATAAAATGTATATAAACATTTTTTGTTTTTTTGGAAATTGTTTCTCCTTTTTCTCTTAATTCTTTAAATAGCAAAAAGAATTTATCATTTACTTTAATATAATCATTAGAATCAATAATTTTTGAATGAGATATTGTTTTAGATAATGTTATATTAAAGATGGTAAAACCAATAGATATAATTAATGAATATATTGGTTGTAAATATAATGATAAAAATAAATAATATAACGTTATATAAAATAATGAATATAATGTACCAAACAAAAATGTTATTATTAAACATTTACGATTTGTTTTTTTAAATTGATTCATAATATTATTTACCTCATATAATATACAAAATAATTTATTATATTTTTAATTATTTATACTGGTTTGCTTGGCTATACCAAAATTTTGCATAACCTTTATTGGCATTAATTAAATCATCATGTTTACCAATTTCTTTAATCATTCCATCTTCAAAGAAAATGACCAAATCAGAAAATAATACAGATCCTAAACGATGTGTAACAAAAATACATGTATCTTCTTTACAAATATCATTTATTTTTTGATAAAATCTAGTTTCTTCTAATGGGTCAATTGCTGAATTAGGTTCATCTAATATATAAATATTACCTTGTTTATTAATAGCTCGAGCCATGGAAATTCTTTGCCATTCTCCACCAGATAATTCTATTCCACCAAATTCTTTAGATAATATTGTATCTAAATTTATTTCTTTATTAAAATTTGCCTTTTCTAAACATTCCATAATTTTTGAATCATTATTCATATCTATATAATTTGATATACCAACATTATAACGAAGTGATTCTTTATATTTGCAAAAATCTTGAAATATAACTGAAAAATTATGCCAATAATTTGTTTTATCTATTTTTTTAAGATTAGTAGAATCAACATATATTTCACCAATAGATGGAGTTAAAACACCTAATAATAATTTAACAAATGTGCTTTTTCCACTACCATTTAATCCAACAATAGCAATTTTTTCCCCTTTTAAAATTTCTAAATTCATGTCTTTTATAACATATTTATCTGTACAAGGATATCTATAGCTTACATTGGAAAAACTTATTTTCTCAAAATCATTTATATCGTTAGTTTCATCATTAGCTGAATCATCAATATCAATAAGATTATTAAATTGTTGAATACTATACATAGTAGATAAAACGGAACTAGTAGATTCAATTAGACTTGTAAAATTATAAATTAATGTTGTGACTAAAACAAATGAAGAAGATAATGAACCATATGTTACTAAATTAATCATGGTAAAATAGCCAATTAATAATATACAAGTGCATAAAGAAATAATTCTAATTAAAAACTCGGTAATTTCCAATCTTCTAATCTTTTTTTCAATAACTATTTCATTATTAAATATTTCTTGTTTTAAATCATTATATTTTTTTTCAAATAATTTAAAAGAATTATTTATATAAATATCTTTAATACCATCTTGTTTTAATAATACATTTTCATAATAATCTAATTCAGTATATTTATTTGTTAATTTAATATCATTTAATATTCGTATTTTATTTTTAATAAAATTTGTAATAAATGCTGGTATTATTGTAATAATACAAATTAATGAAACAATAGGATTAATTAGAAAAAGTGATATAAAAATACCAATTGTTTCGAATATTAGTTTAAAAATATACATTGTGTTTTGATATAACTCAATATATTCACCATGACTAAAATTCCATGCTCTATTAATTATATTTTGAATTTCAGGAACTTCATAAAATTCATATTTAATACTACTAGATTTTAGATTTATTGTTTTATCTAAGGAGCGCCATGAATCACAATTTAGTTTATCCAAAATACGCAAATATAAAAAATCGAATATTTCAACTAACATTTTAATAACAACATAAATTATTAGAAAAATTAAAGATATTTTAAAATTAAATTCAATAGTGGCATAGTCAATATATTTTGTCCATAAATAAGTAAATATAGGTGTTATTGATGCTGTAATTAATAAAAATATTGTATAAATTATAGCATTATATTTTTGGTTCTTAAAAGCGTACATTAAAAAACGTAGCCAATCTTTAAATTTAATTTTATAATTTTTTTCACTATTAATTATTTTCTCAATATTTTTAGTCTCATCATTCATCATTTACGTTCCTCTGTACATAGAGATTTTTTTGACTATCATATAGTCTGAAAAATTCTCCTTTAATTCTAATTAATTCAGCAAATGTACCTACTTCACATAAAGTATTGTTTTTTATCATTAATATTTTGTCAACATTTTTTGTAAATCCCAACCTATGAGTAACAAAAATAGAAATTTTATTAAGTGTTTTATCAATAATCTTTTGAAACATTTCGATTTCTTTAAGTGGATCTAATTGCGCCGTTGGTTCATCAAAAATGTATACACTTTTTTCTCCTATAAGAGTTCGAGCTATTGCAATATTTTGCCATTGTCCTCCAGATATTTCAATAGATTCACCAAAGTTTTTTCCTAAAATTGTTTCTGTTCCTTTTTCAAAGTTTTGGGCAATTATATCAATACCTAAATATTTTAATATTTCTAAATCACTTTCTGTAAACATCTTATCATTCATCATAATATTTTCTCTAATTGACATAGAAAATTTCCCATAATCTTGAAAGGAAACACCAAAAATAGCAGCTAAATCTGAACTAGAATATTGAGTAATATCTATATTATCTAATAATATATGACCACTTGTTGGTTGATATAATCCTAATAATAATTTTATTAATGTTGTTTTTCCTGCACCATTTTCACCTACTATTGCAATTTTTTCATTTAAATCACAAGAAAAAGAAACATCATTTAGAACATATTCTGTTGATTTTGGATATTTAAAATATACATTTTTAAATTCAATTTTTGTAATATTTTTAGATGTTGATTTGATATTTTGATTATCATTTTGTATAATTTCATTCATTGAATTACAAGTTGATTTTAATAATTTTATATTTTTATTTAAATCGATAATTTGCGAAAATTGGGATAAGAATTTTATTCTGAAAATATTTGTTGATAAACCAATAAATAATCCAATTGAAATATATTCTTTTAAAAATAAAACTAATATTATTATTAAATTTGCTAATATAATAAAATATTCAATATTTGAGATGAATTTACTTAATAATCCATATTTCATTTTAATTTTTAAATTCTTTTTGTCTAAATCTTTTTGATTATATTCCCAATCATTTACCATATAAACTGAAGAATTATTAATTCTTAATTCTTTAGCATATATATAGTCTCTTAATAATGATGATTTGTAATATGATCTTCTTCTATTTAAGTTTATATCATAATTAGCTTTATATCTATTTTTAGCTAATTTTGAAATGAAGAAACCCACTAATGGCATAACAATCATTACTGAAATTAATAATATAAGAGAAGTTTTGATAAAAATTAAGGTAAATAATAAAATATTAGTAACTGAACTAATAATTAATTCTCTGAATGCTATTTTTTTAATATATAAATTGTTTTCTCTAATTTGTTTTATTTTATCATATGTTTCTTCATTTTCATATTCTGAATAAGGAATTTTACTAATCATTTCGGAAGTAAAAGAATTCCATTTAATATCAAGTTGATTATTAATTATTATGTCATTATAGTAAATAAAAATATCTACAAGTGGTAACAAATATGATAAAACCAAAAGACTAGCAGGAAGAATCATATTAATTAATGAATTATTATTAATTTCAGAAAGTGAATTAACAAAATATGATGTTGCTAATATAGAAATAGGAGCGCAACTTCCATATATTATTGATAATATACAATTAACAAAATAATGTTTCTTTTTCTTACCTAGCGTCTTAATTAGAGAATTGTTTTCCATGTTATTTCTCCTAACAAAATAATCATTTTGAAAAATATTTTTATTTCATAAATTGATTTATTAATTTATTTTTTTAACTATATACGTTTATTATATCATAAATGTATTATGAATACAATCGTTTTCAATATTCTTGCTATAATTTGTTATTATTTTATGATAAATTCATTTTGCGATATTTTTTTGTAACAATGTAATTAAAAATATGTTTTACATTGAAGACAAAAAATGGCAAAAAAGTACCATTTTGATACAATGCACGCAGTTGCACGCAAGTGAACGCAAATGCAAGCAGATGCACGCAAATGAACGCAAATGCACGCAGACTATAAACAAACAAAAGCCACCAAAGTCATAATAGCTAGTGGTGGTTTGTTAAATAGATATTTATACCTTTATTTTGCTTCCGTTTTTAAAGTGGAACTCTATCGTTTTGTCTTCATTAATAATGCATTTATCAATTGATGTAAGCCAAATGGAATCCGACCATGATGTTAGGCTTGAATTTGT
>CANQVC010000050.1 GCA_947627195.1 uncultured Bacilli bacterium | reverse complement strand
ATGCAAAACTATAATTTAATATCTAATGATAATAATGAATATGATTCAACATTATTAGAAGAATTAAAAGAAAAAGTAGAAGAATTAGAAAATAGAATACAAAATTCTAATCCAATATCTTATGATAATAATGAATCATTTGATGGATCATTATTAGAAGAACTAAAAGAAAAAGTAGAAGAATTAGAAAATAGAATGCATGATATAAGAACTCATCGTTTAGATGATGAAGATGATAATAATGAATATCAAAATGATAATCAAACAGATAATGAATCTATCATTGATTTACAAGAACAGATTAATGCTATAAATGATGATTTAGGACAAATCAAACTACAATTAACTAATAATAGTAATCAACAATATGATGCTAATATTGATATATATGAATTAAAAGAAATTAAAGAAAAATTAGATGGTTTAGATAGAAAATTCTACCAATTAGCTGCAGGTGAATTATCACGTAGAAATAATAATGTTAAACCTGCGAAAAAACCCGCAGGGCAAATTATGTTATTTGGTGATGAAATTCAAACCGTTGAAGATTACCATAAAGATTCCACAAAAGAAAGTTATGATTTTTCAGATTTAGAAAAAGAAACAAATGAAGAAATAAATAATGAAGATATTACTTTAAACAATGTTAATCAAGAAACTGTGTCTGAAGAAACTACTTCTAATGAATCTTTTAATTCATTAAATAATAATTTAAATGAAGAATATTATTCAAAATTAGATCAAGAAAAACCTAACTTATTTAATACAAATAAATATGATGAAGTTAAAACAAATGAAGAAGAATTTATTCCAGCTTCTATTCTTGAACGTCATGAACAAATAGAAAAAGAAAAGCAAGAACCAGAATTTGTTTCTTCAACATCATTACGTGAACAAATGTTTAGTGGCAATAATGAACAAACAAAAGTTCCTGAAGAACCTGTATTAAATAATTCTCAACAACAAATTAGATCAAGTATGTTTGAAGTTCCAACACCAATGCAACAAACAGTTACTCATCAATCTTTAGATGAAGGAAAAACAATCTTTAATGAAAGAACAAAGGAAACTATTACAAACAAACCTAATTCCACATTAGTTATTAAAGAAAGAGATAGAAATAATGATGACTTTGATTTGCCAGGTACATCTATTCTTCAAGAAATGCGCAAGGAACAAATGACTCAAGGATTAAATGGACCTGATAATCGAAGAGAGGAAATTCGTCCTCAAAATATATCAACAGATAATTTTGATTATGATAAGTTTGCTACTTATGATGTTAAATTAATTTCTCAATTATTAACTGATACTCGTTCACCTGAAGCAAAAAATGATTTTGAACGTATTAAACAATCATGGCGTACAATGTCACGATATAATACAGATCCAACTCAATCAGGAATTATAGAAACATTACAAGAGGGAGTAGTTGCTGCTGTTGGTAATAAAGAAATGATAATAGTATTTAAAAATTGGAATTTGTGTAATCAAGTAATGAGACGTAAATTTAAATTAATTGCATTGCGCATTTTACATCAATTATTAGGTGATACATATAATTATATTGCCTTACCACAAGATGTTTGGACTGAAAAACGTGCTGAATATAAAAGACAATATAGTATGGGTAATATTCCAATTTTAACACCAATTAATGATCCGCAAATGGAGATATTAACCGAAGAAGATGAATATCAAACAGATAAAGATAAAAAAATAGATAATGTTATTCGTGCATTTGGGCAAAATAACATTAAGTTTGAATAAGGAGAATAAAAATGAATCAAACTGTTTTACTTAAAAAATTACAAAAGATGCAAAAGGAAATGGAAGCAACTCAACAAGAAATTGACGAAACTGTCTTTACAGCATCAGCTGGTGGAGTTGTAACTGTGGAAGTATATGGAACAAAAGAAATTAAATCAGTAAAAGTATCTGATGACTTTGAAGCTGAAGAAAAAGAAGATTATGAAATGCTTGGTGAAATGATTGTTGCTGCTTGCAATGAAACATATAAAAAGATTGATAAAACAATTGAAGAAAAAATGTCTAAGTATAGTGCTTTGACAGGTGGAATGGGTGGATTATTTTAAATGATAAAGTATCCAGATAGTTTTAAAGAACTTGCTGAATGCTTTGAAATGTATCCTGGTATAGGACCAAAAACAGCCGAACGTCTTACTTTTTTCACATTATTAAATTTAGATGATGAAAGTGTAGAAAAATTTAGTAAATCACTTAAAAAAGCCAAAGATAATATTAAACAATGTAATGTTTGTGGAATGCTAACAGATCAAGAATGTTGTCATTTATGTAAAGATGATACAAGAGAAAAAAAGATAATGGTTGTTGAGAGTACTAAAGATGTTATAGCTTTTGAAAAAACTGACTCATATCATGGTAAATATCATGTGTTAAATGGTACTATTTCACCATTAGATGGCATAGGTCCTGAAGAAATTCATTTAGATAATTTAATTCAAAGAATTAAAAATGAAAATATTTTGGAAGTAATTTTATCTACGTCATCATCTATTGAAGGAGAAATGACAGCACTATATATAAAAAAAATGTTAGAAGAAACAGATGTGAAAGTATATAGAATAGGATATGGCTTACCAGCAGGTGCTAATATTGAATATGCTGATGAAGTTACATTAATAAAAGCACTTGAGGGGAAAAAAGAAATATAGAAGGGATTTATAAATGGAAGCAATAAAAGAATTTTTACACAAAATAGATAATTATATTCAACCAATTACTGATGCTATACAAAAGTTTTTTGGTAATGGATGGTATATTATTTATATTTGCATCTTCATTCTTCTAGCTATTATTATACTGGCAGGACTTATCACTGTTTTTAGAAAGATACCTAAGTTCTTTTTTATCTTATTTTTTATATTAGCATTAATAAGTGTTGTTTGTTATTTTTTAGCTTATCATTAATTTATAATAATATTTAATACTGAAATAAAAGTGTGATTTTGTGTCACACTTTTTTATTTTTGCCATCATTTTATTTAAAACTATTTTAGGAAATAATCAGTTAAAAATTACAAAATGATACACTGATAAAAAATCTTACATTTAGACCAAATATGTGAAAAAATTATATTATTTTTATAAAAACTCTTTGAATTAAATTGATTTCATGTTATAATAAATTTGAAAAGAAGATAAAGGAGTAAAACAATGGAAGCAGAGCAAAAAAATGAAGAAGCTAAGATTGAAGAACCCATTGCATCAAATGACTCAACAAATGTTGATATATCTGTTCAACAAAGCGTTGATGTTCGTCTAGAAGGTTTAACAAAGGTTTTTCTTGATTCAACAAAAAAAGAAACCAAAGCTGTTTGGGATTTCAATGTTGTCATTCCTGCAGGGAAATTAATTGGTTTATTAGGACCAAGTGGATGTGGAAAAAGTACAACCCTTTATATGATTGCTGGTTTACATAATCCAACTGGTGGCAAGATTTTCTTTGGTGAAGAAGAAGTTACACATACACCACCAGAAAAAAGAGGGATTGGTTTAGTATTTCAAAATTATGCATTATATCCACATTTAACTGTTAGAGAAAATATTATGTTTCCTCTAGAAAACATGCGACCAAGAATGGAAAAAGAAAAAATGAAAGCTTTAGCTCAAGAAATGGCTGAACTTGTCCATATTGGCGATTTAATGGATCGTAAACCTGGACAACTTTCAGGTGGACAACAACAACGTGTTGCTATTGCTCGTGCCTTAGTAAAAAAGCCAAAAGTTCTTTTACTAGATGAGCCATTATCTAACTTAGATGCAAGACTTCGTTTACAAACTCGTGAAGAGATTCGTCGAATTCAAAAAGAAACTGGTATTACAACAATCTTTGTAACTCATGACCAAGAAGAAGCAATGAGTATTTCTGACCAAATTGTTGTAATGAATTATGGTGTTGAACAACAAATGGATGAACCACAAAAAGTTTATGAAGAACCTGCTAATTTGTTTGTTGCTAAATTTTTAGGTAATCCACCAATTAATGTAATTGATGGTGTTGTTGAAAATGGTGAATTAAAATTAATAAATGGTCAAGTCATTGATGAAATTGATGTTCCTGATCAAGAAGTTTCAATTGGTATTCGCCCTGAATTCTTTACATTGGATGAAAATTTAAAATTAGATGTTTATATTGAAATGGTTGAACATATTGGTCGTGATACAATGGCATTATGTAAAATTGATGGATATGAAAATAGTGTACGTGCTATTATTCCAAGTTACAAAAAATTAGAAGCAAATCAAAATATCAAAATTGGATTCCGCCGTTATTTTGTTTTCAATCGTGAGACGGGAGAAAGGTTGAAATAATGTTAGAATACAAAAATGACATTTGGAAAGCCTTACTTGCGTTAGCACCAACATTACTTTTAATGGCTGTGTTTACATTTTATCCAATGATTAATACGGTATTCTCAGCTTTTATGGAAGGCTATTGTTATGGTGTATGGAGAGATAATGGTAACACCATTGGGTGGTTATCACATTATGGTGAAACTATTATGCAAAGTAGTTATGATGCAGAAGGTAATTTAATTGGTTTTACTGAAACATATGTTGGAATAGGTTTTGGTAATTTCGTTACCATATTTAAAGATCCTACTTTCATAGATGCTTTAAAAAATACAGCAATTATGGTTATTGTTTCTGTTCCAGTTACAGTTATCATTGGTTTATTAATTTCTGTTGCCTTAAATGGTATTAAAAAATTACAATCAGTTTTTCAAACAATTTACTTTTTACCATATGTAACTAATACTATTGCTTTAGGATTAGTATTTGCTGTTTTATTTTCAAGTCGAAATGGATTAATCAACTCATTTATTGAATCATTGGGTGGTAATCGTGTTGCTTGGATAACGCCTTTTGCGGGAAAGAATCCATCATATTTCACTTGTTTATTTGTATTAATGGTATATACAGTATGGAATGGTTTAGCTTTTAAAATATTAGTATTTTTATCGGGTATGCAAAGCATTGATAAACAATATTATCAAGCAGCACAAATTGATTCAACACCTAGATGGAGAGTATTTACTAAAATAACTGTTCCTCTTTTATCACCTATGATTGCTTATATTACTATTACTTCATTTATTGGGGCATTTAAAGCTTACTCGAGTGTTATAGCTATTTTTAATGGTAATTATGGACCAAGAAGTAATCCTAATATGTTAATTACGGTAGTTGGATATACTTATGATAAATTAGGTAAAATGTCAAATGTTAATGAATTAGGCCGTGCTTGTGCTTCCGCATTAGTTTTATTTGCCATTATTATGGCAATTACTGTTGTGGAATTATGGGTAAGTAAAAAGAAAGTACATTATTAGGAGGGTAGTATGAATCAAGAAGTTATATTATCTGAAGAAGAACTCCGAAAATTTAAAATTAAAAGAACAATTGGTAATATTGGTATTTATGTTTTCCTAGTAATTGTAGCTTTATTTATTATTATTCCTTTTTATTGGATGCTAGCAACTGCTCTTCGTAGTGAAGTTGAATTGCAACAAACTAAAATTAGTTTCTTCCCTAAAGAATGGGTATTTGCTAATTTTAAATCAGCAATTGATTATGCATCTAATAAAGGAGCAAATTTCTTTTTGTTCTATGGTAATACAATATTAGTAGGTTTCTTAACCACTTTAGGTACCTTAATTACAACTATTTTAGCAGCCTTTGCTTTTGCTAGATTAAACTTTAAAGGAAAAGAAGTAATTTTCTCAATTTTACTTGCCACAATGATGATTCCTGGGGAAATTTTTGTTATTAGTAATTATGCAACAATTTCTAGCTGGGGTATGAAAAATACATATGCAGCATTAGTTTTACCATTTATCACAAGTGTGTTTTATATTTTCTTTTTAAGACAAACATTTCGTCAAATACCAAATGAATTGTATTTAGCTGCTAAAGTTGATGGAACTAGTGATTTCAAATATCTTTGGAAAGTTATGATTCCAATGGCTAAATCAACTATAACATCAATTACTATTTTAAGTATGATGGGAAGTTGGAACGCTTATGTTTGGCCAAATTTGGTATCTGAAAAAGATCATTATTTAGTTAGTAATGGTTTGTTAAGTATTTATAAAGATGTTGATGGAACAGGGCAAATTTTAAGTTTACAAATGGCTGCAGCAACAATGATTACTGTACCATTACTTATTGTCTTTTTAATTTTGAGAAAACAAATTATGAGAGGCGTATCGCGTAGCGGTATCAAAGGTTAAAATGGTAATTCCATATTTATTAGATAATATCATTAAGATTGAATCTAATATAGATATGAGATTATATACAAAGATAAAACAAGAAAGGAAGAAAAAATGAAAAAAGTTTTAGCTTATGTAGTTTTAGTTTTAGCTATGATTGGACTAGTAGCATGTGGTGATTCTAATTCTGGATATACTGCTGATTATGAAGTTCTTTCAATAGATGAATTAAGAGCAGCTGACCAAGTAGAAGTTACATTTAAAATTCAATTTGGTGATATCATTCAACAAGAAATTAATCGTATGGCAGAAGCATTCATGGAAGAATATCCTAATGTTAAAATTACGGTTAATATTATGAGTGGTAGTTATGACGACATGAAAAAACAAACTATTGAAGATATCAATAGTGGTGATGCTCCAACAATGACAGTTGGATATGCTGATCACTTTGCGGAATATTTAATTTCTAATGCTATCGTTCCTTTAGATGGATTTATTAATGATCCAAATGTTGGTTATACATCAGAAGAATTAGAAGATTTCCTTCCAGGATTTATTGCTGAAGGAAGACAATTCGATAAAAAAGGAAGTTATTTTAGTATTCCATTTAATAAATCAACTGAAGCTTTATATTATAACAAAGATTTCTTTGATGAATTTAATCTTAAAGTTCCAGAAACATGGGATGAATTAGATTCTACTTGTGCACAAATCATGGATATAGTAAAAGATATTCAAGATGGTCAATATTCATGGTTAGGTGATATTCAAAACAATATTGAAATTGGTGAATTTGTACCAATGTTATATGATTCAAATGGTAACTTATTTACAACAAGTATTCATCAATGGGGTGGAGAATATACTTCATCTATTTACAAATCTAATGGTGTTGTAGATGTACAAAAAGGACAATTAAAATTCAACACTGATAAAAATGCTAAACAAGCAATGACAGATTTACAAAATTTAGCTAATAAAGGTTATTTTAATTTACCTGATTCTTTAGAATTAAATTATGGTTCTTATGCATTAAATCCTGGTAAAGCTTTAATGAACATTGGTTCTACTGGTGGAAGTAGTTATTATAGTTCTGCTATATGTGAAATTGGTGTTGCACCAACTCTTTACAAGAGTGCAGATAAGAAATATGTTCTTCAACAAGGAACTAACTTATGTATTTTCTCTCAAGCATCTGATTTAGAAAAATTAGCTGCATGGTTATTTATCAAAGAATTAGTAACTCCAGAAAATACGGCTAAATTTGCTATGGCAACTGGATATATGCCAGTAAGACAAAGCGCTTATGATTTACCTGAATATACTGAATTCTTACAAGGTAGAAGTTTAGCAGCCAAAGTTTTAAGAGCAACATCTGCTTATACATCTAATGGTTGGAATTATTTCGTTGATGCAGCTTGGGCTGGATCAGCAACTGTTCGTACTGAATGTGGAACAGCACTTTCTTCAATTTTAATTGATGGTGCCGATATTCAAAAAGCAATTGATGATGCAGTTGGTCGTATTGGTTAATAATTTCCAATAAAGGAGCAAACATGCGTTCGTTTAAAAAAATATTTTTATTGATCATTGTTTTTCTTTTTGCATTTGTATTAATTGGATGTGATAAAGAAAAAGATAATCCTAAAAAAGATGATGTTGAAGAAATAACTGAATTAGATACTAAATATACAGATCAATTAAAATTAGAGACATCTTTTACAGGTAAAGATTTTATCAAAGATGGTATTGGCGAAATTAAATTAGTTCGTGTCATTGATGGTGATACAATTACTATTCGTAGTGGAGCAAGTGAAACAGTTAATATTCGTTTTTTAGGTATTGATACTCCAGAATCAACAGGTAACATTCAACCTTGGGGAAAAGCAGCAAGTGCATTTGCGAAAGAAAAATTAGGAAATGCTGTTTCTATCGTATTAGAAGCTGAAGGTGAAAGAAATGATACCACAGGTAGATATTTAGCATGGGTTTGGTATAAGCCATCGGCTGATGCTGATTATCGTTTATTCAATTTAGAAGAAATTGAAATGGCATATACCCAATATACTTTCTCATCATCTAAATATGAAGATACATTGAAAAAAGCTCACAATCGTACTAAAACATCTAAATTAGGTGTATTTGGGCAAAAAGATCCTAATTATAATTATTCCAAAGAAGTAGTTGTTACAACATTACTTAATTTACAATATAATCATGATAAATTCCAAACAGGAACTAAATTTTCTGTTACTGTTCGTTTAGCAAGAACGGTTGGTAATAATATGTTTCTTGAAGATGCTGAAGAAGTTACTATTGAGCAAGCAAATGGTGAATATATAACTGGTAAAGGTGGTTTCTATGCTTTCTCTGGTTATGCTGTTGCTTATTATCGTGAGTATTTAATTGGGGATGTATTTACTGTAACATGTCAATTAGAATGGGAAGGTCAATATGGTACACAACTTACTGGTTTAGCTAGTCCATCGCGTGTTGATTCAACATTAAGTGGTGAACCAGAAATTCCTACTTTAGATGCAAATGATTTAGAAAGCGGTGCTGATTTAAAACCATATCTTGGTCATGTTATTCATTTAACAAATTTAACATGTGATAGTATTCGTGAAAGTGAAAACAATGGTACAAAATATTATACTGTTACATGTGTAAATAATTCTGGTAAGAAATTTGATGTATATTTTAGTAATAGTATTATTACAAGATGGCGTGTTCAAGATATTATCGAAGTTGGTAAAACTTATGAAGTAATTGGTGGTGTTGCTTTTTATGAATATGCTAATGGGCAATATCAAATATCAATGGGAGATGCTCCACGTTATAATAATGGCGTATTAAATGAAGATGATTTACCTAGAGTAAATGATGTTAAAGAAATGATTTAATAATAAATAAATTAAAGGAGTAATAAAAATGAAATTATTAAAAAAGACACTAGCTTTTTTAGTAGTGTTTGTATGTGCATTTATTCTTGTTGCATGTGCTAAAAAAGACCCTGAACTTGAAGAAAAGGCAGATAAGATTTTATTAGGTGATACAAGTAAACAAACAGATGATTTAGCTTTACCTAAAATGGTTGAAGGTAATCCTGATTTTCCAATTACCTGGACATCAAGTAATACAAATGTAATTGATATTAGAGAATATCAAGATTTTGAAAACAAAGATAAAACAAAATTTATTAAAGGATATGTTGAACTTGGCGATGAAGAAAAGAAAGTAACATTAACTGCTACAGTTGAACATAACGGAAATAAAACAAACAGAACATTTGAAGTAACTGTTTTAAAAGATGATTACAAAAAAATGTCAGTTGCTGACGCTAAGAAATATGAAGAAGGTAAAAAAGACGTTGCTCTTGTTCGTGTTGATGGAACTGTATGTTATACTACTTCAGGTGGATATATTGTAACTGATGGCACTGATAGCATTTATGTATATGGTTCTAACCATGATAGAACTGTTGGTGAACAAGTTATCGTTCGTGGTTTATGGACAATTTATAATAATATGCCACAATTAAAGAATGCTTCAGCAAAAGCTATAGATATTGATGAATCATTTGAACTTTCTTCTTTAAGAGAAGATGGTAATCTTGGAACTGCTGCTGGATTAACAATTTCATCTAGTGGATGTGATGCAGATTCATGTACAAAAGTTTTCAATATTACTGCCAAAGTTGTTGATAATTCAGCTGATTCTTATAACCCAATTCGTTTATTAGATCCTAAAGATCCAAGTAAATATCTTGGTGTTACAAAATATAATGATGATGATGTTAAGAATTATTTAAAAGAAAACTGCATGGATAAAGTTATCAACTGTGATGTTATCACTTATTATGGATATAAAGGTGAATGGTGTGTATTAGTTGATATGGCTTCTATTACTGAAACAACTGTTACATTAACAGATGATGAAAAAGTTAATGCTAGTAAAATTCTTCTTGAAATGAAATATAATAATATGGAAGTTAGTGGTGACTTAGAATTAGACGACACAACAACATATGGTGCAACTGTTGCATGGTCTTCATCAAATACAGCTTTAATTTCTGATGCTGGTAAATTTACAGCTCCAGAACAAGACACAGAAGTTACATTAACTGCTGTTATTACATGTGGAAGTGCATCTACAACTGCTACATTAAAAGTAAAAGCATTACAACCAAAAGAAGTTCAAATTTCCAAAATAACTGCTGAAGGATTCTATATCGTAAACGCAACTGTTGTTGCTTTATATGCTAGAGGTTATTTTGTAAGTGATGGCACAGGTGTTATGTGTGTATACTTAAATAAAGAATCAGGATTTGAAGTTGGTAAAGGTTTAACTCTTACAGGTAAAGTTAGTAAATATAATGGTAATTTCCAATTTGACAAAACTGTTGTCGCAGTAGATAATGCAAATGCACCAAAAGTAGAAACTCCAGAAGCAAAAGTTTGGACTGCTACTGAAGCTGATGAATATTTAAAATCAGGTAAAATAGGTGAATTCATTTCTATTGAAGGAACTGTTGCCGTTTCTGGTAACTATTACAATTTAACAATAGCTGGTGCAACTACTGCTCAAGGTAGTGTTCAATATCCTCTTTCTAGTCAAGCTGAAGCTTTAAAAGCAGCTGATGGTAAAAAAGTTAGAGTTACAGGTTATGTTATTGGTGTAAGTAGTAGCAAATATGTTAATATTTGTATGACTAAATTAGAAGTATTAGAATAATATAATAAGGGCTGGGTAATTCCTAGTCCTTTTTATAATGTTCAAAATCAAAAAGTGCTTGCAATTGATATTTAAATGAATTATAATATAAATATATATTACATTAGAAGATAAAATGAGTTATAAAAAATAATTCTTTTAGGTGTGGTTGTTATAACATGTGTTGCTTTATTAGGTATTGTTTATAAAGTTAGATAATATAAAAGAAACAATAGTTGATGAAAATACTGAAGAAGATATTTCAGGCTCTAAAAATAAGTCTAATGAATTAGAAAAAGATGAACGTCAAGATACTGAAGAAGAAAATAAGCTTATTATTGAAGAAACAACAATTGAAAATATTATTTTTTAATGCCTGTGGAGGTAAACATTATCAAAAAAGTTTATTTATGGAATAAAGTGATTATCTTAATTTTTTTATAGCTTATAAATGAATAATGTAAAGAAAGGAG
>CANQVC010000049.1 GCA_947627195.1 uncultured Bacilli bacterium | reverse complement strand
CGATCCTGATAAACCATTTAAAAGCTAATAAAATAATAAAATAAATAGATGATTTAAATTAAAAAAAGGGCTAATGCATATCGAAAATATTGATATGATTAGTCCTTTAAAATTT
This sequence comes from uncultured Bacilli bacterium, assembly GCA_947627195.1. GTDB lineage: Bacteria > Bacillota_I > Bacilli_A > ML615J-28 > CAG-698 > CAKOMG01. The sequence continues at coordinate 11,564 of CANQVC010000049.1, read as the reverse complement.
TGTGCCCATCGTCCAAAAATTTTGTGCCTCATTCTAGTTTTTGGGCACAAAACCACAAAATTTTTTGAAGAGCCATACAATATTATATTAAGAGTAGATGAGAATAAATATTTAATTGGTGACCTGCATGGGGTTCGAACCCATGTATGTAGCCTTGAGAGGGCTATGTGTTAAACCACTTCACCAGCAGGCCGAATTAACAATAAATAATTATAACTGCCAATCAATTGGTTTTTTATTATTTTTTATTAATATTTCATTTATTTTTGAAAAATGTTTGCAGCCAAAAAAGCCATTGTATGCGGAAAGAGGACTAGGATGTGCTGCTGTTAAAATGAAATGATTAGGATTAGTAATATATTCTTGTTTCTTTTTAGCATCATTTCCCCATAATACAAATATAATTGGATCTTCTCTTTCATTTAATAATTCAATTATACGTGTGGTAAATATTTCCCATCCTTTGCCTTTATGGCTATTTGCCAAGCCACTTCTAACTGTTAGAACAGTATTTAATAATAATATTCCTTGTTTAGCCCAATTTGTTAGATTTCCTGAACGAGGAATAGCAATATTTAAATCATTTTTTAATTCTTGAAATATATTTTTTAAAGATGGGGGAAACATAACTCCATCTTGAACTGAGAAACATAAGCCATGAGCTTGATTTGGTCCATGATATGGATCTTGACCAATTATAACAACTTTTACATCTTCATAACTAGTCATTTTTAATGCATTAAATATTTGATGCATTTCGGGATATATTGTATAATTTTTATATTCTTCTTTTAAAAATTCTCTTAACTTTATATAATAATCTTTTTGAAATTCATCTTTTAAAATTTCATCCCATTTATTACCAATATGAACCATTATATTCTCCTTTAAGAGTGAAGGAAGATATATAATCTTCCTTCAATATTTTATTTTACAATTACACTAATTCCATCAGGAATAATTGTTACTTTTTTATTTTCACCGACAATTTTTTCAGCCATTGTTAACGCTTCTTCAATTGAAGATGCATGATTCATATGCATATCTAAAAATAATTGTTTGTCACAATGATTACTAACAACTATTACATTAGCTTTCTTTAAAACTCTAGCTAATACTTGAGCTTCCCATTGGTCAAATTGGGTATCAGATGGAGCTACATTTACTAAATTATTCCAAGCTTCATCAACATTTTTCGCATCAGCTATTAAATGATAAAAGAATTCACCACCATGACCATCACAACATGAAGAAGCAATAATAATTACACCATTATCTTTAACACATGCTTCACCAGCTGTTAAGCCTTTAACTGTTTGATACATGTTTTGATCTAATGGATAACCGCCATTAGTTGTAATGACAATATCAGATACAATTGGTTTAACTTGCGCTAAACTCAAAACAAATTCACAGCCTTTTGCATGAGCACTTTTTAAATTGCCAGCATATGCATTAATAATTTTCTTTTCACCATTGATAACAACATTTAAAATAAATGATAATTTTGCTTTTTCAGCAGCATAAACCATATCTTTATGAATTGGATTATCTTCTAAGCTTCCAGCTCTTGAAGCAGGATTAGCAATAAATTTAGCATTATGATTCCATAATACTGTTTTTTTTGAAGCAATGCCAGGTAATACTGATTTTCTACCACCAGAAAAGCCTGCAAAGAAATGGGGTTCAATAAATCCTTCAGATATCAATAAATCAGCTTTATCAACATAATGATTTAACCAAAGTTCGCCACCTGATGGTAAAATACCCTTAAATACCATTTCGTCATCATTATATGCATTATGTACTATTATTTTTTCTCTCTCAACAATTTCTTTACCATATTTATCTATTAACTCTTCACGAGTTGTAGGTCGATGCATACCTGTAGCAATTAAAATTGTTATTTCAACATTTTTATTTTCTTTTCTTACTTCTTCTAACAAAATAGGCATGGTGATTTTACTAGGAACAGGTCTTGTATGATCACTAGAAATTATAACAACATGTTTTTTGCCTTTAGCTAATTTAGATAGACGATCACTTTCGATAGGATGTTCTAAAGCATTTCTAACAAGATCTTCTTGACTTAGATTTGGTTTATAATCTTCAGCATGAGATACTAATACGCCTGCTACTCTTTCTTTAGGAAGAGAAAAAGAAATATGTCCTTTATGATAAGGTAATTCAAATGTTTGCATAATCTATCTCCTTTAATTAAGACGCATTCCTAAAGATATGCGTCTTATATTTTTATATTCTTGCTACACCAGATTTACGTGCTGCTTCGGCAACAGCTTTAGCAACAGCTTTACCTACACGTGGATCAAATGCGGCAGGCATAATATTTTCAGGTGATAATTCTTCATCAGAAATTAAGCTAGCAATTGCTTTAGATGCAGCAATTTGCATTTCATCATTAATATCAGATGCTCTTACATCAAATGCTCCTCTAAAGATTCCAGGGAATGCTAATACATTATTGATTTGGTTAGGATAATCACTTCTACCAGTTCCAACAATAAATGCTCCACCTTGTTTTGCTAAGTCAGGTAAAATTTCTGGTTCTGGATTTGCCATAGCAAAAACAATTGGTTTTTCAGCCATTGATTTAACCATTTCAGGAGTTACTAATTTTGGACGAGAAACTCCAACAAATACATCAGCACCTTTCATTGCATCAGCAAGTTTACCTTTAATGTTATGTTTATTAGTAACTTTCGCAATTTCATTATGAGCTTCATTAGCATATTTTTCATCTCTATTAATGATACCATTAATATCAACCATAATTAAATTACCAATTCCTAATGCTAATAAGAATTTACCAATAGATATACCAGCAGCACCAGCACCATTAATAACAACTGTTAAATCTTTAAGATTTTTCTTAGCACATTTACATGCATTCATTAAAGCAGCACCAACTACGATAGCTGTACCATGTTGGTCATCATGAAATACTGGAATATCACAAATTTCTTTCAATTTTCTTTCAATTTCAAAACATCTTGGAGCAGCAATATCTTCTAGATTGATTCCACCAAAACTACCAGAAATTAAATAAATTGTACGAACAATTTCATCAACATCTTTACTTTTTACACATAGTGGGAAGGCATCTACATCAGCAAATGCTTTAAATAATGCACATTTACCTTCCATTACAGGCATACCAGCTTCAGGACCAATATCACCTAATCCTAATACTGCTGTACCATCAGTAACAACTAAACATAAATTCCAACGACGAGTTAATTCGTAAGATTTATTAATATCTTTTTGAATTTCAAGACAAGGTTGAGCAACACCTGGAGTATAGGCAACTGCTAAATCATGTTTGTTATGAATTTCAACTGTTGTAACAACTTCAATTTTACCACGTTTTTCAGCATGGAATTTTAAACTTTCTTCCGCAATAGGACTCATTTTATTTTCAGCCATTGTTATTGTTTCCTTTCTTTATTAGTAATTTCCACTAAACATTTTAGATTCTTTTGCGGCAAAATCACCGAAATATTCTTTTGGATCAATACCAACAAATTTAGCGAATTCAATCATTTCACGAACTGTATTTTCATTAACTGGAATACCATTTTTCTTACGATCAGCTACAGCAGCAACTTCCTTTTCGCCATGTGTATAAATACGAGGTTGTCCTTCTGCTTTTGGACTTTCTCTTAATTCTTTTAAATATTGAGAGAAATGTTTTTTAATATCATCTGGATTACCAAAATATGCAGGATTAATTGCCATAAATGCATGACATGTTCCACTCTTACCATTTTGATTTACAAAATTAGATGTTGTACCTTGTGATAAAATTGAACAGAAGAATTCACAAACCATTCCCCAACCATATCCTTTATGACTACCACTTTGTTCTTTTGATCCACCTAATGGCATAATACCACCACCATTTTTCGCAACAATATTTTTTAATACATCTGGTGCGTCTGTAGAATCATGACCATCTTTATCTAAAGCCCATCCTTCAGGAAGTGGTTTTTCCATCTTATTGTACATTTCAAGTTTTCCTCTTGTTACTACTGTTGTTGAAGCATCAAAGAAGAATGGATATGGATCAGCTGGTGCTGACATAGCAATAGGGTTTGAACCAATCATTGCAAGACGTCCAAATGTTGGAACCATGATTGCTTCCGAATTAGTTGCGGAAAAACCAATTAATCCTTGATCACATGCCATTTTTGCATAATATCCAGCAATACCATAATGATTAGAATTACGAACAGTTACAATACCAATGCCACTTTTCTTAGCTTTTTCAATTGCCATTTCCATTGCTTGATGTCCAACTAATTGTCCCATACCATCATGAGCATCAATAACAGCAGTTACTGGTGTTTCCATAACAATTTCAGGTTTAGCATCTAATTTAATCATTCCTTTTTCAATACCTTTGTGATAACGAACAAGTCTTTGCATACCATGAGATTCAATTCCATACATATCTGAAAGCATTAATACATCAGTAATTATTTTACTTTCTTCTTCTGTAAAACCAATTTTATGAAAAGCATTTAAACAAAACTTTTCTAATAATTCACATGAATAAACAACATATCCCATAATTTTTTTCCTTTCTTTTTTTGGTAAAAATTACCATATTTGTTACTATTATTATACAACATTTTTATAATAAAAGCAATTAAAACCAATTTATACATTTGATTTTATAAATATTATTTTATCTTTCTTTTGGATAAATCAACATCACTTGGTATTAACTTATCACATGTGACAAAATCAACACCCATATCAATATATTTTTGTAAATCTTCTTTGGTTGTATATTGACTAAATGTCCAACAAGAAACTTTTTTACCTGCTGCATGATATTTATCAATCCATTCTTTATTATTTGTATCATATTCAATGTTAAAACTAATATCTAAATTATTATCAATACATCTTTGATAAAACACATCATTTGCCATACTATTTACTAAATATTGACAACTAATATTACTATAGCCATTATTTCTTGTCCATATTAAACAATTATATTGGGAGCCAAGAAATATTGTATTTTCTACCATACCAACTTTTTCAATTAATTCCATTAATTGAGGCATTCTTGATTGATCATTATTATTAATTCCTAATGAATATTTTAATTCAACAATAGCTTTTAAATTATATTGTTTACAAATTTCAAGATATCTTTCTAGTGTACAAATTTTACTTGTGTATTTAATTCCTCCACGTGTAACACTTGCTTCAACATCTTTTAAATCATACCAGTTGGTATTAGCAATTTCTACACCACCAAATACATCATCATGACATGTAACAAATACACCATCTTTTGATTGTTTTACATCACATTCGATAGCTTGATAGCCACGAACTGTAGCTGCTTTAAAAAATGCTTCTTCTGTGTTCATCATGCCAAAATAACATCCAGCATGACCAATAAATGTAATATCATAATCCCAATTTTTCATTTTATAATCTCCTCATATAATATAAATGGTCAATTAACTCTATATGAGTATTATTGACCATTTCATTTTTATAAATAAATTCTATCGTAAACTATGTTTATCACGTTTTGTTAAATCAGGTTGAAATGGTTTTAATTGATCACATGTTACAAAATCAACACCCATATTAATGTATTTTTGTAAATCTTGGACTGTTTTATATTGACTAAATGTCCAACAAGATATTTTTTTACCTGCTGCATGATATTTATCAATCCACTCTTGTGTGTTTGTATCATATTCAATATTAAAGCTAATATCTAAATCATAATCAATACATCTTTGATAAAATGTATCACTTGCTATAGAATTTACTAAATATTGACAAGGGATATCTTTATAACCATTATTTCTTGTCCATATTAAACAATTATATTGGGAAGTTAAGAAAATGACATTATCAAGCATATCAACTTTTTTAATTAAATCCATTAATTGAGGCATTCTTGATTGATCACTATTAGTGATACCTTTTGAATCCTTTAATTCAATAACGGCTGTAACATTATATTGTTTACAAATTTCAAGATATCTTTCTAATGTACAAATTTTACTTGTGTATGTAATTCCTCCACGTGTAACACTTGTTTCAACATCTTTTAAATCATTCCAATTTGTTTGAGGAATACTTACCTTACCAAATACATCATCATGACATGTAACAAATACACCATCTTTAGTTTGCTTTAAATCACATTCAATTGCTTGATAACCATGAACTGTAGCTGCTTTAATAAAAGCATCTTCTGTATTCATCATTCCTGAATAACATCCAGCATGACCAATAAACGTAATATCATAATCCCAAACTACTGTAATTTTACGAACAAGTGGCTCTGCTTTATTGCCATCTTCATCTTCTAAAGTATATGTAAGAACATATTCACCAGTTAATACTGTATTAACTCCACCTTCAACTTGTACTCGATCTATTATATCACCGTCACGATTATCAGTAGCAATGATATTTTGTAAAGGATTGAATTTTTCATTATAATTTATAATTACATCTTGTGTAGTTTTTGTTAAATCAATTTTTAATTCTGGAGCTACTGTATCAACTGCTAATACATTCATTTCCATTGATTCTTCAACTTCACCAACTTTGGCTGTTATTGTTGTAGTACCAACAGCAACTCCTGTAACTGTTCCTGTAGCATCAATTGTAGCTGTAGCTGTATTACTACTTGTCCATTCAGCAGAATATCCTGAACTACCATTTACTTTTAAATTAATTTTTCTAGTTTTTCCAACACTAACATAATTTTTATCAACTGATATTACAACTTCTTTAACTTCAAATGATAATGTGGCAGTAATATCTAAATGTTCTTTAACATTAACAGTTACTGTAGTACTACCAATTTTTAATCCTTTAACAACATTATTTTCAATTGAAACGATTTTATCATCTTCAATAAAATACTCTAACATGTCTGCTGTAGTATTTTCAAGTTCTGGTGTAAGTGTTAATTCATCACCTAAACCTATTTCATATTCTGTTTTCGCAAAAGTCATTGTAATAGGTTTAGCTTTACATCCAAAAGCAACAAATGTAATTAAAAGTAAAAACATTGCAATTAATCCATTTTTTGTTTTCATATCTTTATAGAACCCCTTTCATAAAAACATTTATACTAATATTTTATATCATAACAATAAAATTTGCAAGCGTTTTTGAAAAAATATACAACTATTTTATAAAATATAGTTGAGCTGAAACAATTTCTTCACCATTACGTTTTATAATGTATTTATCAACGTTAAAATTATTAATAGAATCAACATTATGATTAATAAAAATATCTAATATTTCTTTTTCAAATGATTGATGCAAATAATTCATTTGAATAGATTTTAATTGTTGTTTTTCCATATTTTGTTGATTATATGTATTCATAATAAATCTAACATATTCAACATTATGAACATGATGACAAAAATCAATACTAGTAAACTTAACTGGCACACTTTCTATAAATGTTTCATTTTCGATTTCTATTTTGTCATAATCAATTGATATTAATGATTGATGAGTTTCAAAAGATGAATCAACACCTACTTCACTGACTTTTTTAATTTTGTTTGTTGCAAGATCTAATGCACAAAGTAATATTTTAGCATATATTTTTATTTCATCATTTGTTTTTATCATGACATCAATTGATAATTTTGCGGAAGAAAATGATGAAACAAAACTTTCAACTGTTATTAAATCTGCCCATTTAACATTTTCTAATATTTCTATTTTGTTTTTAACAAACACCCAATATGCTCCATATTTTTCTTTCGCAATAACTCCATCAATTTTTAATAAATGCATTAAATTTGTCACAGCATCTTCAATAATATGAAACATACTTACAACTGATAAATTCATTTGAAAGTCTGTCATACTGCCATCAATAGTTTTATTAATTACATATTTCATATAAATTTATTCTCCTAGCATTCTTTATATTCTTTTATTATCTTAACGATTATTTCCATAGCTTTTTTTGCTTCTGGTATTGGATATAATGGATATACATGATTCATTTTATCACCAATATATAAATTACAATGTTGATTATTTTTTATCTTTTCATAAAACATTAAAACATCAGGATAAAATATTTCATATGTTCCAAGAAAGATATAAACATTATTTAATTCGTCTAAATGATTGTAAAAAGTTGGACTAACTAGATAATTGTTTAAATCATTTCCTGCCCATAATTTACCCCATAACTTTGTTGAACGAACTGTTAACATAGCATCTTTTTTCTCATAATTTCTTATTTCTTTATTATTAGTATTAAGATCAACCCATGGAGAAAAAACAATTGTTTTATTTGGTAATTGATAATTATTTTCAATCATATATTCATAAAAAGATAAGGCAAAACCTCCTCCTGCAGAATCACCCATATAAATGATTTCATCATTAGGATTGTCATTAATATATTTTAAATAATAAGGTATCATTATATCATACATTTCATTAAATTTATGAAATGGAGCAAGAGGATAAATTGGTACTATTATTTTAATATCTAGATTAGATGCTAATTTATTTAAAAACTTCCAATGAGATATTTGTGGTCTATGAACATATCCTCCACCATGAAAATAAAAAATTGTTTTATTGGTTTTTGTATTCTTATTATATATATAAATATCTATATTTTTGTATGTTTCTTTTTCAATATTATTATCAGTTTTAAATGATGGTAATATATATTGTTTTTCTCCACTAGCTTTTTCATTTTCAAATTCTTTTATAAGTTTTTCTTCTTTTTTATTATATCTTCTTTTTGCCGTATTTTTTAATATAAGTGAAACAATTTTTGCTTTAAATGATTTTGTTGCCATGATAGTCCTCTTATTTATTATAAAAATTACATTTATTATATCACGTATTTTTATAATTAGTCAAACGATATGATTGAATTTGTTCAAAATATAAAATAAAACTATTATAAGATTAGTTATATATTTAATAGCTATATCTATATTATTGGATGAATTATATTATATAAATGTAAAATGGAACTAGCATTAATTGGACTAGTTCCTATATTTATTTTATTCATTAGTAGTTTCATTTGTGTTCTCAATATAGTATTGTGCTTGCATATTAAATAATTCAGCATAATATCCATTCATTTTCATTAATTCTTTATGATCACCTAATTCAATAATTTCACCATTTCTAAGTACAATAATTTTATTACAAAATCTTGTGCTAGCTAATCTATGAGTAATATACAACGTAGTTTTATTTTGGGTAAATTCTTCAAACTTTGAATATATTTCATATTCAACTCTTGGATCAAGTGCAGCAGTTGGTTCATCTAAAATAAATATCGGCGAATCTTTATATAAAGCTCTAGCTATTGCAATTCTTTGAGATTCTCCGCCAGATAATAAAATACCTTCCTTATCATATATTTGTTCTATATATGTATTTATACCTTTTGGTAATGACTTTATTTTATCAGCCAATCCAACACTAGATAATGCATTGTTTACTTTTTCATCTATGTTCTCTTGGTCTTCATTTGGCATAGCTGATACATTATCTTTAATTGTGAAAGCAAATAATTTAAAATCTTGAAAAACAGTTGAAAACATTTTTCGATATTCATCAATTTTAAAGTCTTTAATGTTTATACCATTAAATAATATTTCTCCTTCAGTAGGATCTATCATTCTCATTAATAACATAACTAAAGTTGTTTTACCTGATCCATTTTCTCCAACTATTGCTATCTTTTCACCTGTATTAAATTTTAACGATATATTTTTAATAGCATATTTTTCTTGATTAGGATATCTATATGACACATCTTTAAATTCTATAATATTATTTTTATTTATAATTAAATCGTGTTTTATACTTTTCTCTTCCGCGATATTATTTATTTTCATAAATTCAAAATAATCTTTTAAGTATTGTCCGTTATTATTAATTTGCAAATGTGCAGTAACAATTCTTTGAATAGCTCCATTAAAATTCACCACTGCAGCTAAGAATACAGAAAAATCTGTTATACTTAAATTTTTATTAACAAGTACTCTATATCCTAAATATAAATAAACTACTATATTTAAAATAGCTTGACTAATATAAGAAATAGTGTAACCAAATAATGATAATCTGCGTGTTTTATCAACGCCTTTATGCATTTCCTTTTGCAAATTTACATATTCATTTATTACATTATCATTCATAGAAAATAATTTCATTTCTTTGACATATGAATAATTAGAACCAATACCCATAAAATATTGAATTTTTCTAATAATAGGATTTATATCTATATCAACTTTTCTTTCATATTTATTTCTATATATAACTGAAATAGAATTTACAATTACTATAACCAATACAATAAATAATATCCAAAAATCAATTTTAGCTAATAAATAGGAAATTCCCGTTATGACAATTATACTTGAAACGACATTATGAAATGCGACAGTCATTGTGGAAAAACGACTATTATCAATTATACGTAACGATAATTCGCGCATTTCTTGAACGTTTTTATCAATTATTTTTTCATAATCAAGATTTAACGTTTTAACAAAAACATTTTTATATAAAATTACACTAATCATACTACCATGAGTATCACGTTTGTAATTTAAAAAATTATGAATATAATTTAATATTAAATTACCAACAATTAATCCAACTATAATTGGTATATACTTATGAAAATCAGCACCAGTTTCTAACATATGTATTGATTGTTGTACTAAATAAACATTAGTAAATGGTATGATTGAATAAACAATTATATCTAATAATAAGTAAATAATGTATAATTTATCACTTTTCCACATTAACTTCAACATTTTTCCTGTGTATGAAAAATTACTTATTATATTAATGAATATCCTTTTCATATTAACTCCTTAATTTAAAATTGGTAGTGTCAAAATAAAAAATAAAGAATCCTTATTTGACACTACCTTTTTTCTATACATTCATAGTATACCAAAAAAAAAAGTTTTTTTACAATATGAACTTATAAAATTGTAATTATTTTATGAATATTTCATAAAAATATAAAAAAAATAAGCCTTACCAAGAAGACTTATAAGTTTCAATAACTGGTGACCCTTACGGGATTCGAACCCGTGAGTGCATGCGTGAAAGGCATGTGAGTTAAGCCGCTTCTCCAAAGGGCCAAAATGGCGCCCCCACTAGGACTTGAACCTAGGACCCCATGATTAACAGTCATGTGCTCTAACCAACTGAGCTACGGAGGCGCATAATAGAAAGAGAAAACTGGCAACGTCCTACTTTTGCGGGGTAAAAACCCAACTATCATCAGCGCTAAAGTGCTTAACTTCTGTGTTCGGTATGGGAACAGGTGTATCCACCTTGCTATAGCCACCAAATTTTCTTCTTTCAAAATTGAATAGTACAATCTATCTAAAGCAAACTGTGTTTGCGTTGCTAATTCTATTTGCGTTGCTAACTGTGTTTGCGTTGCTAATTCTATTTGCGTTGCAAACTTGTTTGTGTTGTAAGGTTAAGTCCTCGATCTATTAGTATCAGTC
>CANQVC010000048.1 GCA_947627195.1 uncultured Bacilli bacterium | reverse complement strand
ACTTATTCTTGATGAAGATTGTTTTAATTCTAATTGTTTTTTTAATTCATTTAATTTCATTGTTTTTAGTCCTTTCACCATTAATCTGATGGCAATACTTTAGTATAAGTATAATGTATATTTCCATTATATGTTTTAACTAAATTATTATAATTTGACGCAAAATATATCTTAAATTCAAAAGGTAAAAGAATAGTTTTAGATGATTCTTCTTTAGCTTGATTTAAATCAACACTTTCTCTAATATTAAACTTTAACTCTTGAGAATTATTATTAATTATTTCAACAGTCAACAAACTATGAGCTTCAACCTCTAAACGTAAATCAGGAATCTTTTTCTCATAATAAATTGTAAATTGTACAGCATTATAATAATTAACAGTTTGTGTCCAATATATTTCTAAATTAGAAGGATTTATTTCTAAATCTAATTCAAGTGCAGGAATAACAATATCAAATCTTTTGGTATTTGAATATGAATTATATGTTGCTGTTACTTGGATTGTAGCATAACGATTAACATAATCTCTTGTAATATATGCATAATTATCTTGAATATCAATTCCTGTTCCTGTAATAACAGTCCAATTAAAAGTAGAGTCATATCTACCTTTAGATGGTAATAAAATATTATTTGACATTACTGTGTTAATTGATAATTCATTTAAATCATTATTTACTCTATCACTATCAGTTGTTTCTTTCTTTGAAACAGTCACTTCAAACGTTTTATCTTGGGAAATATTATTAAATGTAATGGTAGCTTTAATTGTTACATTTTGATCATATAACTCTCTTGTAACAATTGCATTATCTCCACTAATTGTAATTCCTGTTCCTGATATAACTTCCCAAGAAATTGTTGATCCATGTTCACCTCTAGTTTTTAATTTAAAATTAGTATTAACTTTACTATCAACACTAAGTTCATTTAAATCATTATTTACTCTTTCTTTATCTTGCATTATAGCATTTTTATAAATTAAATCAACTATTTCATTTAATTGTGCTGCATTTAATGCTGTACCTTCCTCAATGATTCCCACTTTATCATTTCTAATTTCTTTAACTTCAAGTCTAATGATTTCACCAGATTCATTTCTTTCAACGTTTTTTACTTCCAATATTTTATCATTAATGCTTGTTCCTTTTCGATCTGTAAATTTAATCATTTTGCTTCTCCTTTACACTTTACTGCATTCATTTAATAAAATTCGATAACGTTTTCATGTTTATAGCTAGATTTTAAATAAACATATATCTTTATGGTTATTATATAATATTAATATCAGTAAGTCAATAATATATTATAATTTTGTTAATACTTTTTCAAAATGATACCACCTATTTGATATTTTTTAATTGTTTTAATATATATGACCATATATTCAATAATATTTGAAATTATATTTATTTCATAAATTGTTTTAAAATCGATGATTTTATTAACACATATAATTCTTTTCAATTAAAAACAGCTAATAAATAAAGTATTTTATCTAAAAAATGGTCAATTTAAAATTTAAATTATATTTCAAATAAAAATAATCAATAGCTAAAGATTACTAAATATTTTTAAAAAAATTATTATTTTACTTAATTAAAACAATATTATATTTTTACTAATTTCAAATATCTAAATGGTATCATTTTGATTAATGATTAACATAATATATTATAATTTCATTATTTAATGATAAATTAAATATTATTTAATCTTTTTAATACTTCTAATAAAAATTCATTACTTTTGGTTGATGCTGATACATAATTATTTTGATATTGATTATCTTGATTATCCTGTCCTATTACATCACTTATTGCTCTAATAGCAACAAAAGGAATATTATATTGATAAGCAGCATGAGCAAAACTACATGACTCCATATCATAACATAATATTTTATAATTAGGAAAATATGTTTTTTGTAGAAGAGTTGTCTTCTCAATTGAAGTTGTAAATGAATCACATGAACATATTGTTCCTAAATGGTAATCTAAACCATTCATGGCATTTATAATTCTTTCATTAGATGGGAAATCTTTAGGACATTGTGCCATTTGTCCATAAGTATAACCAAATCCTCCTGATGTTAAATCTACATCACCATATATGACATTTTGACTTACAACGATATCAGAAACTTGTAATGGTTTAACTCCTCCTGCACAACCAACATTGATTAAGCAAGATATATTTTTAAAACGAGAAAATAAAATACCTGATAATAATCCTGCCATTGTTTTACCAATTCCTGATTCGACTAAAATAATTTTATGTTTATATAATTTGCCAATATAAAACATAAATTGTCCTATTTTCTTTTTTTTATATTTTCTTAATTTATTTATTAAGAATTCAACTTCTTCTTTCATTGCTCCAACAATTGCAATATTCATTTTAATAACTCCTTATATAAATCTATTGTTATTTGTTTATCATAATTTAATTGTTTTATTAATTCTTCTTTGGATGAAAATTTCTTTTCATCTCTTAAACGTTTTAAAAAAGTAATTTTTATATGTTTATTATAAATATCTTGATTAAAATCAAAGATATGAACTTCTAATCTTTCTTTTGTTACATAATTAAATGAGGGATTTTGCCCAATATTGGCAAATCCTAAATATGTTCTATTTAAATCATCTAATAAATTAACTAATACTGCATATACTCCTTTTTTAGGAAATATAATATTATCTTCTTTTTCAATATTAGCTGTTGGAAAATTAATTGTTCTACCAATTTTACTTCCCCATACTACTTTACCTATTATTTCATATCTTCTTCCTAATAAAAAATATACATCATCAATATTACCTTGTTCTAATAAAGTTCTTATTTCACTTGATGCTACTTTCTTTTCTTGATAAGAAACTTTAGGGATTATTATTACTTCATGATCTTTATTTACATCATTATGTATTTCTTTTAATTTTTTTACCGTTCCTTGTTTTTTATAACCAAAATGATAATCATAACCTACTATTATATAATTTATTTCTTTTAAATATTGATTATAAAAATCAAGATAAGACAAATGTGCCATATTTATATCAAATGGTAATAAAACAAAATAATCAAAACCATATTGTTCTAATCTTTTTATTTTTTCATCTAATGTCATTAAATATCCAATATTATTTCTTTTATTTAAGACATAATCAGGATGAGGATCAAATGATAAGATAATACTTTTACCATTTATTTCTTTTGCTTTTTTAATTGTTTCTTTCATTAAGGCATCATGACCAATATGTAATCCATCAAATGCGCCAATTGTAAGAGATGTTGGTAATGATATATTTGTTATTAATTCATGAAGTGTTTCATTTGGTTTTAATTTAATTACTTCCATATTTAACACCATACTCTTTTTGCTTTATATTTTTCATTATCTTTTTGATATATGGCAAGTAAATTATTGTGATAAGTAAAAACAACAATATCAGAATTAAATGATTGATATATTGGTTTGCCATTTAAAATATCTTTACGTAATAATTCATCAACTTCATATTGATACATTCCTTTTAATGAATCAACCATTGATATTAATTTATAATTGTTATTATATATATCATCTAATGTAAATGAATTTTCAATAGAAAATATTCCTGATTTAATTCTTGTTAATTGATTCATTAATGATGGATATCCTAATCTTTTACCAATTTCAACACATAATGTTCTAATATACGTCCCTTTAGATACTTTTGTTTCAAATGAAAATATAGCTTGATGATTAATTATTTTAACATGCGATATTCTTTTAATGTTATATATTTCTATTTCTCTACTTTTTCTTTCTACTTCTATTCCTTTTCTAGCTAATTCATATAATTTTTTACCTTGATGATGAACACTTGAATACATCGGTGGTATTTGTTCTTGTTTACCTAATAAAGATATTAATACATTATCTACTTCATTTTCTGATAAATTATTTACTTCTTTTTCTTCAATTATTTCTCCTTCACAATCTTCGGTTGTTGAAGAAAGGCCAATTTTTATTTCACATTGATATGTTTTTTCATTCATTAATAAATAATCAGAAAGTTTAGTTGCTTCATTACATAAAACAACAAGAACTCCTTTCGCAAGAGGATCTAATGTTCCAGCATGTCCAATTTTTTTAATGTTTAATGTTTTTTTTAATTTTGTTAGGACATCTTGGGATGTAATTCCTTGGGGTTTATTTATCAGTAATACGCCACTATCTTCCATTTCATTCACCTAATGCTATTTTTAATATTTCATTTGGTTGGTAAACAATATATTCAGCTTCTTTTAATTCATTTATGGTACGAAATCCCCATGCAACTGCTATCATCGGGATATTGGCATTTTTAGCTGTACTTATATCTATATTTGTATCACCAACATATAATATATCATCTTCTGTTTGTAATTGTTTTTTTATTTCTATAATACCATCTATTGCTGGTTTAATATTATTTATTTCTTTTTTACCTAAAACATAATCAAATAAATTTAAGCCAAAATAATGTTTGATCACTTCTATTGTATCTATATGGGGTTTATTAGATAAAACAGCAGTTTTAATATTATGTTCTTTTAATGATTCTAATAAAGATATTATTCCATCATATGGTTTGGTTTTATTTGCTTTACATTTGTTATAATGTTTTAAATAACTTTCTTTTAATGATTGAAATAAACTATTATTATTATCGATATTACAACTATGTAGTGCTCTTTGAATTAAAATATCAACACCACTTCCTACCATATATTTTATTTCATTAATATCTTTTGATGGCAAATTGTTTTCTATTAATGATTGATTTAAAGCATCAGATATGTCTTCAATTGTATTTAATAATGTACCATCTAAATCAAATATAATTAATTTTGTCATGTATTTTCTCCCATGTAATTAGATAATATAATAAATTAGTATAATAAAGTATACCATAAAATAACAAAAATTTAAATATCTAAATGTGATTAATTTAAGATAAAATAAAAAAGGACTAATAATATTATATTTTATAATTATAATTATAAATAATAATGTTATTAGTCAAGATATATAAATATACAAATATATTGATATATTAACATATTAGATAATTATTCTAATTCCATTTTCTTATTAATGATATATCTTGTAAGAAAATAAAATAAAATAATAAAACCAACATTTACTAAAAATACAGGAATATTAAAACAATATAAAGTTCCATTAACAACTGATAAAAATGACAATAATATTGTTGATACTCCAAATGAATTAAATGTGGTCCATTCACCATTAGTTCCAAAACCAAAGGAGAAAGTATTTGGTAATATTTTTACTATTTGCATCGCATATCCAATTGCTTCAAAAATCAATAAGCCAATTATTACTTTAGCTTTTCTAATTGTACCTGTATTTAATATCGCTAATGTTAATAAAATTTGTGTAATTAAAAGAATTATATTCACAAATATTGTAACTAAATAACCAATAAATGCTCCAAAATTAGAAAAAAGAAGATCAGCTAAATTAGATAAGACTTCTATTTGTGATCTAAAATCACCTAATATTAATATTAAAAATAACAATCCTAACAAAAATGATAATATGATACTAAAAATCCAAATCGTAGTTACTAAAATTTTTGTTAATAAAAGAGCATCTGTTGATACAGGAAGAGAATAAACTATATATGCTTGATTGCCAACTAATTTTTGATATAAGTTTTTCACAATACTTATAAATGCTAACACTATACCTGCAAATATAATAAACGGAAAAAGAATACATACATACGAATATATTACAGGAAGAGCACTTTCACTACTAATATCAATGGAAAACATTATTCTAAAAAAAGCACCTAATAATATTAAACCTCCTAATATACATGCATTCGCAATAACCATTTCTAACCAAGATTCCTTGAAATCATGTTTAATTAATTGGCGCACAACGATACACCTCCTTAAATACTTCATTCAAGCTTTTACCACTTGATTCTTTTATTTTATCAACATATTCTCTTAAATATACTTTACCTCGATTTAAGAAAATGGCATAATCTAATATTTCTTCTACTTCTGATATTAAATGTGTACAAATGATGATTGTTGAATCGCGATGATAATTATTTAAAATTAAATTAAAAATTAAATCACGTGCTGCTGGGTCTACACCTGCAATTGGTTCATCAAAGACATATATTTTCGCATTTCTAGAAAGTACTAAAGATAATTGTAATTTTTCTTTTGTTCCTTTGGAAAATTCTTTGAATTTTTTACTTAAATCAATACCCAATTGGGATATTAAATTTTTTGCTTTGTCATATTCAAAATCAGGAAAGAAAGTTTTAAAATATGTTAATGCCTTTTCGACAGTCCAATTATCTGGTAAACAATTGCGATCAGGAAGATATGAAACTATTTTTTTAGTATCTATTCCTATTTGTTTACCATCAATTAAAATTTCTCCTTGATATTGTTTTAATAAACCTGTTATTATTTTAATTAATGTTGTTTTTCCACTTCCATTTGGTCCTAATAAACCAATTATTTTCCCTTTAGGAAAAGATAAATCTACTTGATCAAGAGCTTTAAACTTTCCATAGAATTTTGTTAATGATTTTATTTCTATGATTGAATTTTCTTCATTTATATTTTGATTGTTCATTTGTTTTTATCACCTCTTGTAATATAATTATACAGTATTTTCCTTACTTTTACAAGCTATTTTTGTCTTTATTACTTTTCTTGTAAGGAACAATCCTAATAATAATATTAATGTATTACTTATTGCCATAGCATACCATATTGCTTTATAATCAAAAAATATATAATGAATAAATATATATAATAATGGTAATCTTAACCCCCATAATCTAAATATAGATAAATATAATGAATATTTATTATATCCTGTTCCATGAAATAATCCTAAAAATATTTGGAATATTCCCATCATTGGTAATGTATATAAAGTCCAGGGAAAATATTCAATAGAGATATTTAATGTATTTATATTATTAGTCATTAATTTTAATAAAACATTTTTTAATGGATATAAAATAATAATACTAATAATTGATAAGATAATTGTTAATACAATAGATATTTTAAATGATTCTTTTGCTCTTTTGATTTTATTTGCGCCAATGTTTTGTCCAATGAATGTTGATAAAACAGTACTAAATGACATGATAGGTATAAGTAAAATATTTGTTATTTGATTAGCTATACTAAATCCTGATACTATTTCTTTACCAAATGATAAAATCATTCCTTGAACAAATATAAATCCTAAATTACATATAAATTGACTTATTACAATAGGTAATGATTTATTTATAATTGTTTTTATATATTTTATTTTTATTTGTTTTAATTTAATATGTTTGATTTTCTTAATAATTGATATTATACATATTATTGATATTATAATTTCTGAAATTATGATACTTAATGATATACCATATATATTTAAATTATATATGAATAAAAAGACATATGATAATATTAAATAAATTAATATTTTAATAATTGATAATATAACTGGATGAAATGTATCTCCTTTAGAATTATATATTGTTTGATAACAATAAAATATAAATAAAAAAGGAATACTTATAGATCTTATTTTACAATATATTATAGTATTATTATATATTTCTATTTCTTTTTTAGCATTCATTAAATTTAAGATATATGGTGATATAAAATATAATGTAATAGCTGTAATAATTCCTAAAAATATAAACAAAATAAATAAAATGAATTGAAATTCTTCTTCTTTTTGATAATCTTTTTTACCATGAAGTTTACTTAAGATAGATATACTACCAATACTTAAACTAATGCCAAATGTAATAAAGATATTAATAATTGACCATGATGTACTTATAGATGATTGTAATATATTTGAATTTTCTAATTTTCCTAATAAATATGTATCTAAAAAAGTATTCATTGAGGTAAAAAGATTAGCAATTATAATTGGTAATGATAGTTTTAAAAAGACTTTATAAATATTCTTTTCTTCTAATATTATATTAGCATTGCTTACATCGTTAATATTATTAACTTTGTTAATATTATTTACTTCGTTAATATTATTAACTTTATTAATATTGTTTATCATTAACCCAAATTTCCTTTTTTATTTTAGTTTTACCTAAAATAAGAAAGTTATAACAAATAAAAATATATAATTATAAATATTAAATATTTTGCATATTGTATATTTTCTTTACTTTAACTAATATTATATAAACAATTATTAAAAATACCATACATACACCCCAAATTACTGGTTCTGTTAGACAAACAGCAATAAACCCATATTTAGGAATTAAAACAAATACTGAAAGTAATTTTAATCCTAATTCCATAGAACTTGAAATAACGGGGGTTATTTTGTGTCCCATTGCTTGTAAAGAGTTTCTTAAACATAATAATACCCCTAATGATGGAAACATTGTGAAATGAATTTTAAGGCTCATTATGCCATTCTTTAACATTTCTTCATCTTTAGAACTTGTTAATATAATTAATAAATATTTACCAAAAAGGAAAATAAATAATATAAATATTAATGATATACTAACTACTAATAAAATAACTTTGAATAAAGCTGTTCTTATTCTATCCATTTTACCTGCTCCATAGTTTTGTCCAACGAACGTTGATAAAGCTGTGGATAAAGAAGCTAATGGTAAATTTAATATCCCTATTATTTTTCTAGCTGTTGTATGAGCTGTTATAATTTGTTTTCCTAATTCATTTGTTGCTCCTTGAAAGAAAACTGAACCTAATGAAACTACACAACTCATTAATGCCATAGATATTCCCATTGAAAATAAATCTTTACATAGATCTTTATTCCATTTGAAATCTATTTTATTTGGTAATATATCTTTATAATATTTTCTTAAATATATTCCTGAAATAAGCGCTGAAATTGTTTGAGCTGTGATGGTTGCCAATGCTAAACCAATAATACCTAATTTAAAGACCATTACAAATAATAAATCCATTATTATATTTATAATACTAGATAATATTAGAAATATTAATGGCATTTTACTATTTCCTACTGCTCTTAATATACCAGCAAACATATTATAAAGGATTGTTGATAACATACCAGCAAATATCACAAATATATATAAATATGCATCATGAAATATTTCATCTGGTACTTTTATTAAATGCATTAAAGGATTTAATAATGATAATGACAAAATTGTTAATAATATACCAATAGTCATATTATATATAATTGAAAAGGCAATTGATTTCTTTAAGTTTTCAATATCTTTTTTACCAAAATAACGTGTCATAACAATTGAATAACCAGCATTTAAACCGAATGCTAAATTAATAATTAAGGAATATAATGAACTTGTGGAACCAATTGCGGAAATGGCATCATCTCCTAAATTATATCCTGCTATCATTGTATCTACAATATTATATAATTGTTGAAATGCATTGCCAATAAATAAAGGTATGGCAAAGATAATTATTATTTTTAATGGATTGTCTATTGTCATATCTTTTGTACGATTATTTTTTAGTAATGTCATAATATACCTCAAATTTATTAATATTTTACTTTTTTAAAAGAAAATACAAGAATCATAATTATTAATATATATTATAAAAAACGATAAAAAGTAATATAATACTGATTATCGTTTAAAATTATATTTTATAAAATAACTTCATTATCTTCTATTTCATCGGTATCGATATTTTTTGTATTTCTTTTTCTTCTTAAATGACGTAATACATAATCAGAACCTAAAGCACTTAATAATATTAATACTGTTGCAATAAATATATATACATCTATATCAACATTAGAAAACTTATCACTTGTTTTCATTAGGTGCCATAAAACTATTGCTAATGCAAATACAACAAGTTCAAAAATAAAATCAATTAGTATATCATATGATGATTGTTTAGAAAAACATTTAATTAATCTTTTAATTAAAATATTTTCTTCTACTCTATGTTTATTATCTTCTAAATTTTGTTTGATTAATTTACAATTAGATTTATATGCTTTTTTTAATCCTATCCATTTGTAATCATTTTGATTAGACATGAATTGTTTCTTTTGTTTTACGTCTAATCTTACAGTATAACAATTAATCTTTTTATGTATTATTTTATTTTCATTTAAACTATAATATTCTATTAAACCAATTTCTTCGATTTGATTTTTAGTAATATTAATATTACCTTGTTGTTTTATTTCATTGATTATGCATTCTTCGATATTTTCTTTTTGATTTGATACTAATTTTAGATGTAAAACATCTAATTCATCAGATTTAATTAATCCTACTTTACCTATACATGTAGGAACAAGTCTAAATTCTTCAATTATTTCTTCTTCTAATTCATTATTTGTTTCTTTTATTTTTTTATTTATCATCGCAATTGTTTTCATTTTATTCTCCTAAATTAATAAAATTTTTTCTATTATTTTACTTGAATATATAATTATTATATCATACTATTGATAAAAAAGCTATCAAAAGTCAATAAATATATGAAATAAATAAAAAATAATGTCAATATCATATAAATGATACTGACATTATTAATACTAACTCTTATTTCTTGTTAGAATTATTAGAGCTTTCTAAAGTTCTTTCAGCTGTTAAGGCAGCGGCTTTGGCAGCATCAGCGGCAGCTTTGGCAGCTTCAGCAGCAGCTTTAGCAGCATCTGCAGGTGTTAATACAGTTTGTGTTAACTTAGCAGGTTCAGATCTTCTATTGTTATTATTTTGTTGATTAGGCTTTGCTTGTTCAACTGGTTTATTATTTTGAACTGGTTGATTAGCTTTTGCTTGTTCAACTGGTTTATTATTTTGAACTGGTTGACTTGGCTTTGCTTGTTCAACTGGTTTATTATTTTGAACTGGTTGACTAGGTTTTGCTTGTTCAACTGGCTTAACGTTTTGTGCTGGTTGATTAGCTTTTGCTTGTTCAACTGGCTTATTATTTTGAACTGGTTGACTAGGCTTAGCTTGTTCAACTGGTTTATTATTTTGTGCTGGTTGATTAGCTTTTGCTTGTTCAACTGGCTTATTATTTTGAACTGGTTTATTATTTTGAACTGGTTGATTAGCTTTTGCTTGTTCAACTGGCTTAACGTTTTGTGCTGGTTGACTTGGCTTTGCTTGTTCAACTGGCTTAACGTTTTGTGCTGGTTGATTAGCTTTTGCTTGTTCAACTGGCTTAACGTTTTGTGCTGGTTGATTAGCTTTTGCTTGTTCAACTGGTTTATTATTTTGAACTGGTTGACTTGGCTTTGCTTGTTCAACTGGCTTATTATTTTGAACTGGTTGACTTGGCTTTGCTTGTTCAACAGGTTTAGCATTTTGAACTGGTTGACTTGGCTTTGCTTGTTCAACTGGCTTATTATTTTGAACTGGTTGACTTGGCTTTGCTTGTTCAACAGGTTTAGCGTTTTGTGCTGGTTGACTAGGTTTAGCTTGTTCAACTGGTTTGTTATTTTGAACTGGTTGATTAGCTTTTGCTTGTTCAACTGGTTTAGCATTTTGTGCTGGTTGATTAGCTTTAGCTTGTTCAACAGGTTTAGCATTTTGAACTGGTTGACTAGGTTTAGCTTGTTCAACAGGTTTATTATTTTGAACTGGTTGATTAGCTTTAGCTTGTTCAACAGGTTTAACGTTTTGTGCTGGTTGACTTGGCTTTGCTTGTTCAACTGGCTTATTATTTTGAACTGGTTGACTAGGTTTTGC
>CANQVC010000047.1 GCA_947627195.1 uncultured Bacilli bacterium | reverse complement strand
ATATAAAGATTTAGTAAAAAGTGATGAAGATGTATTAACATGTGCTTTATTTGAAGCTAAAGCTGTTAAGTTCTTAACAGAACGCAACAAAGGAGGAAAATAAAATGGGAGTAAAGATTGTTGAAACAGCCCTAAGAGATGGACACCAATCCTTGTTTGCCACAAGAATGACAACAGAAGAAGTATGTAGTGCATTAGAAGAATTAGATAATGCCGGATATTATGCCTTAGAAGTATGGGGTGGAGCAACATTTGATGCATGTATAAGTTTTTTAAATGAAGACCCATGGGAAAGATTAAGATTAATAAGATCCAAATGTAAAAAGACAAAATTACAAATGTTATTTCGTGGACAAAACATTTTAGGATATAAACATTATGCTGATGATGTAGTAGAGAAGTTTGTTGAAAAATCGATAGAAAATGGTATAGATATCATAAGAGTATTTGATGCCTTAAATGACATAAGGAATTTAAAGAGTGCAGTTGAAGCAACAAAGAAATATCATGGACATTGTCAAATAGCCTTAAGTTATACAACAAGTCCAGTTCATACAGTAGATTATTATGTAAATCTAGCCAAAGAAGTAGAGAAAATGGGAGCAGATTCATTATGTATCAAAGACATGGCAGGAGTAATCTTACCAGAAGATGCATATACATTAGTATTTAGATTAAAGAAAGCAACAAAATTACCAATTGAGTTACATGGACATTGTACAGGAGGAATCGCCGAACTTGCTTATAAAAGAGCAATAGAAGCAGGAGTAGATATTATTGATTGTGCATTAAGTCCATTATCAGGAGGAACAAGTCAACCATGTACTGAATCATTCCAATATGCCCTAGCAGGAACAGAATATGATCCTAAATTAAATTTAGATTTATTAAAACAAGCTCAAGAAAAATTAACTAAAGTAACAGAAAAATATTTATCAAATGGTTTATTAAACCCTAAAGCTCTAACAGCTAACCCAAGTATTTTAAAATATCAAGTACCTGGCGGAATGTTATCCAATTTAATGAATCAATTAAAGCAACAAAATGCCATGGATAAATATGAAGAAGTATTAAATGAAGTACCAAGAGTAAGAAAAGAATTAGGATATCCCCCACTAGTAACACCATTATCACAAATGGTAGGAACCCAAGCAGTAATGAATGTTATAAGTGGCGAAAGATATAAAATGGTACCAAAAGAAATCAAAGAATATTTACATGGATTATATGGTAAAAGTCCAGCACCAGTAGATGAAGAAATAAAGAAGAAAATAATAGGTGATGATGAAGTAATAACATATCGCCCAGCAGATAAAATAGAACCACAATTTGCATCATTAAAAGAGAAATATAAAGATTTAGTAAAAAGTGATGAAGATGTATTAACATGTGCTTTATTTGAAGCTAAAGCTGTTAAGTTCTTAAATGAAAGAGATCGAAAAGATGAAATCATCGAAGTAAATCTATATATAGGGTAGGTGAACAAAATGTTTTTAGTACAAAACGAAAATATATCTTTTGGTAGAGGAGTTTTATTTTCATTAGTAGCTATTGCCTTAGTGTTTTTGATTTTATTAATTATTATTGGTTGTGTATATTTAATGTCTTTATTTAAATTTAAAGAAAAAGAAGAAAAACCACAAGTAACAAATGAAGTAACTAAAAAATTAACAATTGAAGATATTAAAGATGAAGATATGATGGTTGCTGCTTTAGTTGCAACAACAATGTTTGTTGAAGAAACAAATGAAAAAGATGCAAGACTTGTATCTATTAAACAAATTGGATAAGGAGACAATAAAATGAAAATCTATAAAGTTAAAGTAAATGGTAAAGTTTACGAAGTAGAAATTGAAAGTGTTACTGAAAAAGAAGGTTCCATTGAAGTAAATGATGCCCCTGTTACCTCAAGTGGTGAAACTAAAGAAGTAAAATCACCAATGGCAGGAAACATTCTAGAAGTGAAAGTACAAGTAGGTACAAAAGTAGCTAAAGGACAAGTAGTAGCTATTTTAGAAGCTATGAAACTTGAAAATGAAGTTGTATCAGAAGTAGATGGAGTTGTAAAGCAAATTTTAGTAAATAAAGGACAAACAGTAACCATGGGTCAAGTATTGGTTATTGTGGGGTAATATTTTATGCAAGTTTGGGAAATAATACAAGATTTTGCCAAATCAACAGGTATTGCAGGTTTCTTCCAAAGTGGTAATTGGAAAAATATCATTATGATTGCCATTGCTCTTTTATTGCTTTATCTAGCAATTTTTAAAGAAGCAGAACCATATTTATTAATTCCAATTGCTTTTGGTGTTTTACTTGTCAATTTACCTTTTAGTGATATATTTGTGAAATCAACAAATGTCGTTTATGATACTGAAGGATTCGCTAAAATTGCGGGAATCACTTTAGAACAAGCTGAACAAATATTTAAAGAACTCAACTTTTCAGGTGGAGTAAAACTGCAAACAATTTTAGATGGTTTAATTGTTGGTGGTGAATATACTGATATAGCAAAAAATATATTATCAGAATCAGAATTATTACAAATCACAAAATTAGCTGATCCATCATATCATGGTTTATTAGGATTTTTATATAATGGTGTAAAATATGAAATATATCCATGTCTAATATTTTTAGGAATTGGCGCAACAACTGATTTTGGACCATTAATTGCTAATCCAAAAAGTATGATATTAGGAGCTGCTGCGCAAATTGGTATTTTCATTACATTCCTTGGAGCTTTATTAATCGGCTTCACAGGTCCAGAAGCAGCTTCAATTGGTATTATTGGTGGAGCTGATGGACCTACAGCAATATTAACAACAACTAAACTTGCTGAACCATTGTTACCAGCAATTTCTATTGCCGCATATTCTTATATGGCATTAGTACCATTTATTCAACCACCTATTATTCGTTTATTAACTACTAAAGAAGAACGTAAAATAAAAATGAAACAATTACGTACAGTAACAAAAACTGAAAAAATCATTTTCCCATTACTTGTTTCTGTTGTCGTAATTTTAATCATTCCATCATGTGCCCCATTAGTAGGTATGTTAATGCTTGGTAATTTAATTAAAGAATCAGGTGTTGTACCAAAACTTGTTGAAACAGCAAGTAATGCTATTTTATACACAGTTACAATTATTTTAGGATTATGTGTTGGAGCAACAGCATCCGCTGATTCATTCTTAACATTACAAACAATTGAAATATTTGGTTTAGGTGTTATTGCCTTTGGATGTGCAACAGCTGCTGGTGTATTAATTGGTAAATTAATGTGTAAAATCAGTGGTGGTAAAATTAATCCAATGATTGGTGCTGCTGGTGTAAGTGCTGTACCAATGGCAGCTCGTGTAGTTCATAAAGAAGGAGTAAAAGAAGATCCAACAAACTTTTTATTAATGCATGCTATGGGACCAAATGTAGCAGGTGTAATTGGTTCCGCAATCGCAGCTGGATTATTAATTAATATGTTTGGGTGATACAAATGAAAAAATTCAATACTAAAAGACTTGTTGAAGATGCATTAATGTTAGCAATATTAATTGTAAGTGCCTATATTTCATTACCAATATCCACTGTTCTATTTACATTTCAAGTTTTAGTATTATTTGTAATCTTTTTAAGATTACCATTACTTGATTCAATTTTAGTAACAGTTACTTATGCCATAATGGGTTTAATAGGTTTACCAGTTTTTTCTGGTGGTAGTAGTGGAATTGGTCCAACAACAGGTTATATTATTGGTTTTGTTATTTCTAGTATTGCCATTGGCTTTTTAAAAAATGTTATTAAAACTAAATATCCAATGCTTAATAATATGATATTATGTTTAATTACAATTATTATATATGATATATTTGGTTCCATTTTCTTTTATTTATATATGGATACATCATATGTTTATGCCTTAGAAGTTACCGTTGTACCATTTATATTTTTGGATATAACAAAAGCATTTATAGCATCATATATTGTGAAAAAATTAAATAATATAATAATTGATGATTAAAATAGTTATTGTAATAAACGAATGGGCTATATTTTACCTATTCGTTTTTATTATTAAAACTTTATAAACTAATAAAAAATAATAAAAACTTTATTGACTATATAATATTAATAATATATAATAACAATGAAGATCGTATTATAAATTAAACTCAATCTAACAAATTTAAAGGATAAAAATTATGATTATAAAAGACAAATTAATAAAAGAATATCCATTATTAAAAAAAATAAATTGCTCATTAGAATGTTTTGAAATAGATAAAAGAAAATATTTAATATTTTGGCATGAAATCATCAAAAAAGAAAACATCATTAAAATATTAAAATATTTAGAAGAAAAAAGTAATAATTTAAATTTTACTAGCATTAGAACTTTAATTGTAATTGGTAATACAAAAGAAAAATTTAAAAAGAATGAATTAGTTTATTTTAATAGCATCAATATGTATGTTATATTTTATTTGATTAATGATGAAACAAATGATAAATATATGGATATTTCTTGGAATTTTCCTTTAAAATATAGTTATAAAAAATATGTTAAAAAAATAAATAAAATAATTACAAATAAATAGTTAATATCTATATTTAAAACTCAAAATTTATTAACAATATTAATCTTGTGATAATAAATTTTCTCAATAAAATATAACTTTATAACTTCATTGATTAGATTGAATCATAAAATATCAAATAATATCATAAAAATATATTAATAAACTTTGTTTTATAATAATATTTTTAAATAATTAAACATTAAAACAAATTATAAATAAAATTTAATAAAAAAATATCAATAAATAAACTATTTAATTATATTTTTATAATCCATTTATTTAAATTAAAATTATCAAAAAATAATTAATTATATATAATATAAATTGGATATAAAATAATTATTTTAATTAATAAAAAATAACATTAATTTTATTATTGTTTTAAAACATCATTTTTTAAATGATTAAAAAGGAAAAAAAGATGAAAAAAATTCTTAAATTTTATAAAGCCCCAAAAACTTCAAAAATACTAGAACCCCAAATTTTACCTCCTTTCTTTTACATTGTGAATTCTATAATTTATTTGCAAGAAACAAGAAAACAAAACATAGACGAAATAATGGGCACAAAATACCAAATTTTAGACAACTTGCAAAATTACATGCAATATTTTAATAGCAACATTGAAGAAACAATCAATATTATCGATACAACTAAAAGTGATTTAAAAAACAATATTATTTATGATATAGATAAAAATTATTGGAAAATAAGTAAAAATATTAATCTTTCACCTATTAAAATTGTTGTTAAAAAATATCAAGAAATAAATACTTATTTTCATCTTAATTTTCCTATATTATCTTCCTCAAATCAATTCTTAAAAGATAATTATTCATTTTTCCCAACAAATACTTTAATAAGTTGTGATTTACAAACAAATGGAAGAGGAAGAATGAATAGAAATTGGTATACAGAAGATAAAAAAAACATCACCATGTCTTTATTAATAAAAAATGATAAACAAAATAAGATAAGTGATGATAAAATACCTAATTTATCTTTACTTACAGGTGCTTCTTTATTAAAAACAATTAATAAAACATTAGATGATAATAATAAAAATATTAAATGTTTCATAAAATGGCCTAATGATATATTAATAAATGATAAAAAAGTGTGTGGAATATTATTAGAATCTATTTCCTCAAAGCATATTAATGATATAATAATAGGTATAGGAATTAATGTTAATACTACATTTTTTAATGATGAATTAAATAATAAAGCAACATCATTAAAACAAATACTAAATAAAGATATCAATATTAATAATATAATATCTTCATTTATCCATTATTTTGATGAATTATATAATGATTTTATTCATAATGGTAATATATATTTAGATATTATAAAACAAAATAATTATTTGAAAGGTAAAACTGTTAGTATTAATAATGAAATTGGGATTGTAATTGATATCTTAGATAATGGTAATTTATTAATTCAAACAAAAGATGGTAATAAAGAAATATTTTATGGAGAAGTTACCTTAACTAATTCATATATTCAGGGATAGAATTTATATATTATAATCTATCTCTTTTTTATTTATTATAAAATTATAATATAATTATAAACAACGATATTGCAATGTTGCAAAAATAGTAAAAAAGTGATAAAATAAATAACAGTTTATAATAACAAGGGTGGAATAATGAGTTTTATAGAATTACAAGATGTTTATTTTCGTTATACTAAAGATGATTATGCTTTAAATGGTATAAATCTTTCAATAAATCGTGGCGAACATGTATGCATATTAGGACATAACGGTAGTGGTAAATCTACTCTTGCTAAAATACTAGTCGGTTTAATTGAAAAGAAAAAAGGTCACATATATATAGATGGAATAGAATTAGATGAAAAAACAATTGATAATATTAGACAAAAAATAGGAATTGTATTTCAAAATCCTGATAATCAATTTGTTGGTGTGACTGTTGAAGATGACATAGCTTTTGGTTTAGAAAATAGAAAAGTATCAAGAGATGAAATGATTAAATTAATAAATCAATTTTCTTCAAAAGTATCAATGCAAGATTTCTTAAATCGTAATCCTGAAGAATTATCAGGAGGAGAAAAACAAAGAGTTGCTATTGCTGGAGTTCTTGCTATGAATCCTGAAGTGATCATTTTTGATGAAGCAACTAGTATGTTAGATCCTAAAGGGGTAAAAGAAGTAATGGAAGTAATTGAAAATATTAAAAAAGAAAAAACAATTATATCTATTACCCATAATTTAAGTGAAGCAAAACATTGTGATAGAATAATTGTCATGAATCAAGGTAAAATTGTTTTAGATGGTACTCCTGAAGAAGTATTTAAAAATACTAATGTTTTAATTGAATCACGTTTAGATATATTAGATAGTATGAAATTAATTGACAAAGTAAAAAATTCAACATTAAATATAAATAAAAAACAAGAAGTGGAGGATGCATTATGGCAATACGCTTATCACAAATAAATTTTGCATACGACATTTCCAAAAAAACTAATGTTTCTCTTAATTTTACTTTACATGATATTAATTTAGAAATCAATTTAAAAGATGAAATGATAGCATTTGTTGGTCATACAGGAAGTGGAAAATCAACATTAGTCCAATTATTAAATGCTTTGTTACTTCCAACAATTGGTAAAATAAGTATTGAAGATAATGATAAAACATTTGTTTTAGAAAAAAAACTTAAAGATAAATTTATAAATGATGATCATTATAAACAAACAAAGAAATATCGTAAGTTTTTATTAAAACCATTAAAACATAATATTAAATTAAAAGAATTAAGAAAAAAAATTGGTTTAGTATTTCAATTTCCTGAATATCAAATATTTGAAGAAACTGTTTTAAAAGATATAATGTTTGGACCTAAAAACTTTTCTTTATCAAATGAAGAAGCAAAAATTAAAGCTAAAGAAATTGCTGAAAGAATGAAAATAACTGATTTATTAGATAAAAGTCCATTTGCTTTATCTGGTGGACAAATGAGAAAAGTAGCAATTGCTGGGATATTAGCATCTAATCCTGATGTATTAATTTTAGATGAACCTACTGTTGGATTAGATCCCCAAACTAAAGAAGAATTATTAACCTTTTTAGTTGATTTAAAAAATACATATCATAAAACAATTATTTTAATTACTCATGATATGGATGTAATAAGTAAATATATTGAAAGAGTAATAGTTTTAAAAAAAGGAACTATAATGTATGATGGTTCTAAAATAGATTTATTTAAAAATAAAGAACTAATTGAATCATGTAATTTAGATTATCCAACAATTGTTTCCATTATGATGCATTTAAAAGAATATTTAAATTTAAATGATTTAGATGTTTATCAATATAATTTAGATGATGCCATGAATGAAATTGAAAGATGTCTAGGTGATAATCATGAATAATAAAATGGTATTTGGACAATATGTTGAAGGAAATTCATGGATTCATCGTTTAGATGCAAGTACAAAAATAATTGTCTTATTCTTTATGATGATTAGTTTATTTATTGTTTCTAATTTATATTTCTTATTAGGAATATTATGTTTTATTTGGCTTATCGTTTTAACAACAAAACTTCCTTTAAATCAGTTTTTAAAAAGTTTTCGCGCAATGGCAACATTGTTATGTTTTACTTTAATATTTCAAATATTGTTTAATACAACAGGAGAAATTATTCATATTGGTAAATTTACTTTTTCTTTTACTTTTGATTTAACAATCTTAAGTTTAATAATTGGTATTATAACTTTATTATTATATATTATTTTAGGTAAATGGATCCATAAATATCGTTTTATAACATTTATTATTTTAGTATTATTAATATTTTATTTACAAACAATTATTCATATTACCCCAATAATTGTCACATATAATATTAGTTTTCATATGAATGCTTTTTATTCAGCATCAAGAGTTTTTTTAAGAATATTATCATTATTAAGTTTATCGGCTTTATTAACTTTCACAACAAAACCAATTGATTTAAATAATGGCATTGAAACAATATTTCATCCATTAAAATTCTTAAGAAAATATGTAAGTATTTTTGGGATGATGATGTCAATAGCTCTAAGGTTTATTCCTACCTTATTTAATGAATCACAAAAAATATTAAAAGCTCAAGCTTCAAGAGGAGCAGATTTTCAAGAAGGAAGCATTAAACAAAAAATTGGACAAATCATTTCTTTATTAATTCCTATGTTTGTTATATCATATAAAAGAGCTGAAGATTTAGCAAACGCTATGGAAGCAAGAGGATATATTCCAGGAGATGAAAGAACTAAACTTCATATTACAAAGTTTAGGATTACAGATATTTGTTCTTATATTTTTTTAGTTTTGTTTTTTACTTTTGTTATATTATCTAAAGTATTATGGGGATTATAATATGCGTTATAAATGTACTGTTCAATATGATGGAACATTATTCCATGGATTTCAAACTCAACCCAATTTAAGAACTGTTCAAGAAGAAATTGAAAAAGTATTATATATTATTACCAAAGATAATATTAAAATACAAGCAGCAGGTAGAACTGATACAGGAGTTCATTCATTAGGGCAAGTATTTCACTTTGATTCTTCCATTACAATGGGAGAATGGAATATGCAAAATGCTCTTAATTCTCGTTTACCTAAAGATATATATATTAGTAAAGTAGAACATGTTGATAAAACATTTCATGCTAGATATAGTGCTAAAAAGAAAGAATATCATTATATAATTGATATTGGAGAGTATAATCCTCTTTATCATAATTATCGTTATTATGTTAAACATCAATTAGATATTAATAAAATGATTGATGCTTCTTTATGTTTTATTGGTGAACATGATTTTAAAGCATTTACTAAAAATCATAATTTAATCAATACTACTAGAATTATTGATAATATCATTTTTATTCAAAATGATAATATAATAATTATTAAATTCATTGGTAATGGTTTTTTACATAATATGATTAGAATTATTGTTGCTATGTTAATAGAGGTAGGTAGAGGAAGAAAAACTAAAGAAGAATTAATAGAAATATTAGAAGGAAAAGATAGAACACGTGCTCCAAAAACTGCACCTCCTAATGGCTTATATTTGATTAATATTTGTTACAACATTTAAATTATACATATAAATTATACATATAAATTATACATATAGGTTATATAATATATGTAATATATATGCCTTTTTTAGAAATTTGACATTTTCTTAAAACAAGTATATAATTATATTATAAACATAGTTTACATTATAAACATAGTTTATATTATAAACATAGTTTATATTATAAACTCTAATGAATACGAAAGGATGATTGTGTGAAAAGACAATTTGAATTAGGAAATGTTCAAAGTAAAGATGTTTTTGAAAACATTGAACAAGAACTAGATCAATCTATTTTACATTGTAAATATAAAATCAATCACGATACATATATGATAAGTATTGAAGGTGATGATACTTATATTGATGAAGATGTCAATAATATGATAAATATTATTCATAATATTGATAATACTTTAGAAATTGAAGAAAAAGAAGTATTACCAACTTATCGAAGAGTATTAATTTTAAATGGACTTGATTGTGCCAATTGTGCAGCTAAAATAGAAAGAATTGCGAAAAGAACATTTTCTCATGAAGTTATTGTTGTTGATTTTGCTACATGTCGATTTATTATCGAAACAAGTGATGAAGACTTAATAAATAATATTGTGGAAAGAGTAACAAAAGTAACAAAACAAGTTGATCCTAATATTATTGTTAGTGCTAAAGTTAATAATTCTGATATAACTCATAAAAATGATAAAACAGAAAAAGTAGATAAAGTATTATTTATATGTGGAGCAATAATATTTGCTATTGCATTAATATTGCATTATATAATATTCCGTTATGCTATAGATAATCCTAAATATAACATCCGTGACTTAACAGATTTAAGTTTAGGAACTAATTTAACACTAGTTATATTATATGGTATTTCATATATTTTACTTGGTGGTGATGTTTTATTAGGAGCATTACATAATGTTAAATCAGGTAGAGTATTTGATGAAAAGTTTTTAATGAGTTTTGCCACAATAATGGCATTTATTATTGGTTCATTTACTGAAGCAGTTTCGGTAATGGTATTTTATAAAATAGGTGAATTATTTCAAGAATATGCTGTTAATAAATCAAGAAAGTCAATATCATCTTTAATGGATATTAAACCTGATTCCGCAACGATGATTGTTAATGACACGGAAATGGTTGTTGATCCTGCGGAAATTGTAGTTGATGATATTATCGTAGTTAAACCAGGAGAAAGAATTCCTTTAGATGGTGTAGTTATTGAAGGTGAAGCTTCTTTAGATACATCAGCTCTAACAGGAGAAACAAAATATATGGAAGTTGAACCTGGCAAAAAAGTAATATCAGGTTCCATTAATATGGATGGAATTTTAAAAATAAAAGTTACTAAAGTATATCAAGAATCAATGGTTGCTAAAATATTAGATATGGTTAGTAATGCTAGTACTAAAAAAGCTAAAACTGAAAATTTTGTAAGTAAATTTGCAAAATATTATACCCCAATTGTTTGTGCATTAGCAGCAATAATAGCTGCATATTTCTTAATATTTACAAAAAGAGGAATTCATGATTCAATTTATCCTGCAATGATATTTTTAGTAGTATCATGTCCATGTGCTTTAGTAATTTCTGTTCCACTTGGTTTCTTTGGGGCAATTGGTGGAGCAGGAAGAAAAGGTATTTTAATTAAAGGAAGTAATTATCTTGAATCATTAAATAATGTTGGATTAGTTGTATTTGATAAAACAGGTACATTAACTAAAGGACAATTTAAAATAGTTGAAATTGTTTCTGATAATGAATCAAAAGAAAATATTTTAGAATATGCAGCATATTGTGAAGTATCTTCACAACATCCAATTGCTAAATCAATTGTTCAAGAATATGGTAGAGAAAATATCGATTATAATAAAATAACATATTTACCATCACCATCCAAAAAAGGAACAATTATTTCTTTGAATGATGATGAATTAGCTACAGGAAGTTTCACATTCATGCAAGAAATTCATATTGATGTACCAAAAATATCATCAAATGGTTTAATCACATATGTAGCTAAAAATCATCAATATGTTGGATATATTGTCTTGCAAGATGAAATTCGTAGTGATAGTAAATCAACAATTCAAACATTAAAGAAAATGGGTATTAAAATAGCTATGATTACAGGTGATGCTAAAGCTATCGCTGATGATGTTGCTAATCAATTAGGAATTGATACTGTCTTATCAGAAATGTCCCCAATTGATAAAGTTAAAAAAGTAAGAAAATTAAAGAAAACTTTAGGAAATAAAAAATTAGTATTTGTTGGTGATGGCATGAATGATGCACCAGTAATGAGCAGTGCTGATATAAGTATTGCCATGGGAGCATTAGGTAGTGATGCTGCTATTGAAGTAGCTGATATAGTTTTAATGATGGATGAATTAGGTAAACTACCTGAAGTAATAGGCATTGCGAAAAAAACAAGAAGAATAGTTATTGAAAATATTGTATTTGCCTTAGTTGTGAAATTAGCAGTAATGCTTTTATCAACATTTGGTGGCGTTGGACATACTTACATGTGGGAAGCAATATTTGCTGATGTAGGTGTATCATTAATTGCCATAGTCAATTCATTACGTGCTGCTAATTTATCTAAAGCAGGATTTAAAAAAATTGTTGAAAAAGAAAATAAAAAGAGTATGCATACGCAAGAATAGAGGAATGTATGTTCTTAGTAGGTAAAATAATTACAACACATGGAATTAATGGTGAAGTAAAAGTTAAAAGTGAAACAAACTTTCCAAGATTTAATTCTCAATCAAAATTATATTTAGAAAAAGAAAAACAAATGATTCCTATTCATATTAATTCTCATCGTATTCATCAAGGAATTGATTTAATAACATTTAATGATTATAAAAATATTAATGATGTTATTCCTTATATTGGTTGTTCAATTTATACTGAACATTTATCAGAAGAATTAAAAGAAAATGAATATTATTATGAAGATTTAATTGGTTTAAATACTTATAATGAAGAAAATCATTTAATTGGTATTGTTAATGATATTATAGAAGTACCTCAAGGAATTATTTTAGAAATCAAAAGGGAAAAAGATTTAAAACTTATTCCATTTGTTGACGAATTTATTAAAGAAATATCATTAGATGAAAAGAAAATAATTATTCATGTTATTGAGGGTTTATTATGATAATAGATGTATTAACAATTTTCCCCGAAATGTTTACAGGAATATTTTCATCTTCAATTTTAAAAAGAGCCATTGAAATGAATCATGTTCAAATTAATATTCATGATTTTCGGGAATTTACATCGAATAGACATGGTAAAGTTGATGATACAAGTTATGGTGGAGGAGCAGGAATGTTATTAAATGTTCAACCTATTGTTGAATGTTTAAAAAGTATTCCTAATTACAAAGATGCTTATAAAATTATAACTAGTCCATGTGGTTCAAAATATAATCAAGAAAAAGCTAAAAGTCTAAGTCAAAAAAATCATCTAATATTTATATGTGGACATTATGAAGGATTCGATGAACGTATTATTAATTATGTTGATGAAGAAATATCGATTGGTGATTATATTCTAACAGGAGGAGAAATAGCCTCACTTGCGATGATTGATTCAATTGTCCGTTTAATTCCTAATGTTATTACTAAAGAATCAATTGAAGAAGAAAGTTTCTCTAATGTTTTATTAGAATATCCTCAATATACTAAACCAGCTGAATATGATGGATTAAAAGTACCATCAGTATTATTAAATGGTAATCATGAAGAAATAAGAAAATATCGTCGTTTTGAATCTTTAAAAAGAACATATGAAAGAAGAAAAGATTTATTAGAAAATATCAAGCTAAATGAAGAAGATAAATATTTTTTATCATTAATAATCAAAGGAATAAAATCATATGAAGATATTAAAAAATAAAAAAATTATATTTAGTATTGTTTCTATTTTAATTATAATTATATTTATTTTATTAATAACTCTCATAGTTTTATTTTGTAAAAATAATTATCAAATAAAACCTCATGTTATTGATAATGTTGAAACATTTGATGAAATGATAACAAATAAATTAAATGGGAAATATGACGAATCATTAGCATATGATTTAAGAACTCAAAATGAATGTGAAAAAGGACATATTAAAGGCTTTTTGTGTATAAGAAGTGATGAAGATAATATAAATGAAATATATCAAGAAATAACAAAAACATATAAAAAGAAAGCAATGATATTATTAATTTGTTTAGACGGAACTGAATCAAATGAATTAGCATTGTTATTAACAAATAAAGGATATAAAAATGTATATTACTTTCAAGGAGGATTTTTAAATTACATAAGTATTCATCCTAATTTCATTCCTGAAATTGGGTGTGACTGTTAATGGATGAAAAATCTACCAAAAGTTCTGTTAATCATTAATCAAAATGATACCATTTAAATATTTGAAATTAGTAAAAATATAATATTGTTTTAGT
>CANQVC010000046.1 GCA_947627195.1 uncultured Bacilli bacterium | reverse complement strand
CAAAATTTTTGGACGATGGGCACAAAATTTTTGGACGACGGGCACAAAATTTTTTGATGACGGGCACAAAATTTTTTATTTTCGGGCACAAAACCACAAAAGCACAAAACCACAAAATTTTTCTTTGAACCTTGAAATATAGATGTCTTTTTTTACTGTATATTAATTAATTTGATATTTAAAGTTTGTTAATTGCATTTATTATAAAAGTTACTTTATAATATTTGTTTAATTTATTTTTGATTTTTTCACTTATTTATTATTTTGAACACAATTTTTTTCGAAGACAAAACCACAAAAGCATAAATTTTTTTGACGATTGTCACAAAACTTTAAAAACTAATCATATCAATATTATCGATATGAATTAGCCCCTTTTTATTTTGGCATTGTCAAGAATTTTACTGATTTGACGACATATCAAAAATCCTACTGATAAATTTTTATCAGTAGAGTTTTGAAAGGCATATATAAAATATTATTTATCTTTATGAAAGTAAGCGTGCAATAATTATTAATAGTTTAATTTCGATGAAATAATTTTTTTAAAAATGCAATAACATATTTATCTTTGAATATAAGGAGTAAAATAAAATATAAACTTGCTCCAATTAATGGAACAATAATAAGCATAATAACATTTGAAAATTTAATAAATTTCTCTACAAAAAAACAAGTTAGAAACATTAAAACAGAAATGATCACATATCTATACGCATTCTTGAAAATTGATTTTAGTTCTATAATATCTTTTACAAAAAAATGTTGAACTAATAAAATGATTATTTCAGCAACTATTGTTGATATAACTGCTCCAATAGAAGCAAATAATTTAATCAAAAATATATTTAGAATAAAATTAACACAAGCCCCCAATATAATAGAAATATTATATTGTTTTTGTTTTTTTAGTGGAATCAAAATTTGTATTCCTGATACATTGCTTAATCCAACAATTAAAATAATAGGTGATAACATTTGCATTAATAAGATAGATTTCTCGTATCCACTACCAAGATAAATTGGAATTAAATATTGTGCAATTAATATTGAACCACACATCAACGGAACACCTATCATGAAAACGAAATTATATGATTTAATAATCGATGACTTTATTTTATCTATTTCATTTTGTGAATAGTAAAATGAAATTCTAGACATTAAAACTGTTCCTAATGAAGTTAATATTGTTAAAAGTAGATAGATTATTTTTTGAGATTGTTCATAATATCCAACTTCTGACTTATCTTTCACAATAATTCCAATCATCAGTTTATCTAGCATTGTATATATTGTTGTTGCGATTTGAGGTATGAATAAAGTAAGTAATGACTTAAGATGAACTTTAATTTTAGAAAAATTGTTGGTCAAAGCATATTTAAAACTTATATTTTTAGGCAAATAAAACCATAAAGAAATATTGCCTATAAAAGTGGTTATGCTATATATCAATATATAGACATTGAGATCGTTTTTTGTTTTGACAAATATAAAAATGATAACAAAACTTAATATTTTAATTACTAAATTTCTAAAAACAATTTTTTTAAATTGTTCAATTCCTTGATAATACCAACTAATATCAAATAATGATGCAACTAACTCAATAATCCATAACAAATAAAGCTGTTGATATTCATGAACAATAAAAACAAAAATTAAATATGCAATAAGACTAATAAATGTAGTAATTATTTTAACACATATAAGTTCAAAAAAAACCTTACTTCTTTGTTCTTTATTATCTTGTAAATATCCAATCTCCCTTTGACCATATAAGTTAATACCTAGAGAAGAAATTAGTGCAAAATAAGTTACAATAGAGAAGGTATAACTAAATACTCCTATTTTTTCAACACCCAAAATTCTTGATAAATAAGGAGTTACTAGAATTGGAAAAACTATAGTTATAATTTGAAATAATAAGTTATAAATATAATTTGCTGTGACACTTTTTTTCATTTTAATCGCCATCCAAATATAATTCTAACTTTTTTGCATCAATCATACAATCTTCCATAGAATTATATGTCCAACTACCATATCGACCAATAGTATAAATATTATGTTTTGATAAGTCAACTTTAAGATTTTGAATATTTTTTTCTACTTCACTATTTATATGAATATATGCAGGATCCATAACAATAGGTATGTAATCAACAAGTTTCATGTTTTTAGAAATGATTCCAATCTTTTCTAAATTATATAGTGTGAGTTTAAGTTGTTCATTAATGATTTCTTTTGTAATTGAGTCATCTTTTGAAAAACCAATTTCTATGTACATACTTAAATTTTCATCACCTAATATATTATTGTAAAATCCACATCTATAAAAATTGACTTCTTTTGATGGAATGTATAACCAATGTTCTTTTGTACATAATGGAGATTTATCATTAAATCCTAAATTAAACACAAGAACTTTGTTATATGACATTGAATCAATTAAATATTCATATCCTCCTATAATATCTAAAAATTTATTTAATGGAATTGTATTAATTAAATTATTATATTTAATTTTATTACCATTTGAAAGTGTAACTATTTTATTATTTATATCTACTTCCTTCAAGGTAGTATTTAATATAATATTATTTTTATTTAATTTATCATATAATTTATTTATAAAACTACTAGCGCCATTTTTAGGATATAAAAAACTAGAATTATATGAACTATTATTATTGTTTTTCATATTTTTAATAATGGATTCTTTATCAGCATATGGAAAAAATCTTCCCATAGCATCTACATCTAATTTAGATAAATCTGTTGCATATAATTTTTCATTATAAGGTTTTAGGAATTTATTAACAATTGATTTTCCAAATTTCCCATATAACATATCTAGAAAATTATCATATCTAACTTTTTCAGTTTTAGTAAATAAATCATAAAGACAATCTATAAACTCTGATTTATTTAATTGATGAATATTTGATTGAAATGGATAATCAATGAAAGAATTTTTATATAAGATTTTTGTACATTTTTCATTATAAACTATATCTTCATCTTTCATTTCTTGTTCAAATTTATTTTTAAATTCATTTGTTTTAAAATGAAAAAAATGTCCAGCATAATCCCATACAAAATTATTTCTTTTTATTGTTCTACAATATCCACCAACTTCATTTTCTTTTTCAACAATTAGATAACTTTTTGTTGTGTAATTTGCATATGTTAAGCCAGATATTCCAGCCCCAATTATTAAGGAATTAACTTCTTTCATTATAATTCACCTTTTAATAATCTTTTTAATCTTTTAAAATTTTTATCTATAAAGTAAGTCAATCTCATAATAAAAGTATTGTAACGAAACATTCTCGATAATTTTATATACATAAACTTTTTACCAACAAAACGATATAAATCAATATCATTTTCTTTTAAAAACAAATCAAACATTTTTATTTCTTTAAAATACTTTTTACCTGCAGATATCAATATACCATAATAATCATTTGTAACTGATGCTAAAATAACTAAATACGATTTCTGAAAATATTTAGATGTATAATCGAATTTATTTGTTTTAAAATAATTAATAATATTTGTTATTACTTTTTTTCTGTCATCAAGATGTTTTAAAGCAATGTTTATATTCATACTTTGAGAAGGTCTTCCAATTAAATAATGATATACATATTCATTAACATAAATCGCCTTTTTAATAGTTGGAAGAGGATAAGCAAGATATTCAACATCAACATAAAATATTTTTTCATCTAAAGATAAATTAATTGATTTTAGATTAGCTGTTTTGTAAATTGTATTTGCCATGACAATTCTATTTGTCACTTTAATTTTTGCATTATCTAATTTGACAATTCCCTCTTTACCAAATATTTTTTTTAAATTATGTCTTCTTTGTTTATTTTTATATTTTATTTCATCAACATAGTTAAAGAAAATTGCATCAATATCTTTGTTATCTTGTAATTTTTTTATAACATTTAATAATGCGTTATTATCAACCCAATCATCTCCATCAACAACCATGAAGAAATCTCCATTAGCAATTTTTACTGCTGCATTAATAGTAGATCCATGACCACCATTTTCTTTATCAATTACCATGAATGATTGAGGATATTTATTTGAAAATTCTTTAGCAATAGTTGAAGATAAGTCAGTACTTCCGTCATTAACAACAATAACTTCTATAATTAGCAATAAATCATCATTAAGAAAACTGCTTAAACATTTTTTTATATAATCTTGAATATTATATGTTGGAACAACAATACTTAATATTTTTTCTTTTTCTATGTTCATTGTAAATTATGTGATATCTTCATTTATCAAACATCAAATATATCACAAATACCTCCTCATACAATATTTATTGTTAAAACTTATTTATTAATTACTGCTTCAATTTCCTCATGAATCATTTTTTCACAATCTATCATCTGTTCTTTTGATTTTGCATTAACTGAAATATAAACTTTTAATTTAGGTTCAGTTCCCGAAGGACGAATAACTATGGAATTATTATCTTTAAGTTTAAATTTTAAAACATTTGATTTAGGTAAATTGTCTATTCCATTTAAATAATCAATACTTTCAACAACATCATATTTACCAATTTTATTTAAGTTATGTCTAAATTTATTCATAATGTTTTGCATTATATTAAATCCATTCATTCCTTCAAATGTATAAGAATATAATGTATTTTTATAATATCCATACTTAATATATAATTCATTTAATTTATCAATTAAATTAATATTTCTTGTTTTATAATATGCAAACATCTCACAAATTAATGTAACACCATTAACTGCATCTTTGTCTCTTACATATGTACCACTTAAATATCCATAACTTTCTTCAAATCCAAAAATATATGAA
Source organism: uncultured Bacilli bacterium (assembly GCA_947627195.1). Taxonomy (GTDB): domain Bacteria; phylum Bacillota_I; class Bacilli_A; order ML615J-28; family CAG-698; genus CAKOMG01. The sequence continues at coordinate 9,742 of CANQVC010000046.1, read as the reverse complement.
TCTAATTTATTTTCTTTTTCAAGCAAACTTATTTGTTCGCCAATAAATTTAAATCCAGTTAAAACATTTATTGTTTTGACTCCATATGATGAAGCTATTTTTTCTGCCACATCTGTTGTTACAATAGTTTTAATCATTATAGGATTTTTAGGCATTTTGTTGTGTTTAATTTTTTGGGAACAAATATAATCAAATAATAAAACACCAACTTCATTACCAGATAATAACTTAAATTCATTTACTTTATTATCTTTAACTGCTATACCTACTCTATCACAATCTGGGTCAGTTGCAAGTAGTATTTCAGCATTATATTTCTTCATATAATCCATACCTAATTTCATTGCATCTTTTATTTCAGGATTAGGATATGGACATGTTGGAAAATTTCCATCAGGATTTTCTTGTTCTTTCACAACTTTAATATTTGTAAATCCTTCTTCATTCAATGATCTTAATATTGGTTTTAAACCAGTACCATTTAATGGTGAATAAATAATTGAAACATCATAATTTATTTCATCACCATATAAAACAGATTGTGATTTGATTTGTTCTATAAAACTATCATATACTTCATTAGAAATATAAGATATTATATGCTTATCAATTTCTTTACTAAAATCAGATCTTTTAACATCTTTAAATATATCAACACTTTCTATTTCTTTATATATTTCATTTGCCATGTTCGTCGTTATTTGACATCCATCATATCCATATACTTTATAACCATTATATTTTGCTGGATTATGTGATGCTGTTATCATAACACCAGCAGAACAATGTAAATACCTTACTGCATATGATAGACATGGTGTAGGCATAAGTTCTGAATATATATATACTTTAATATTATTTGATGCAAATACACTTGAAGCAATTTCAGCAAATTCTTTTGACATAATCCTGCTATCATATGATACAGCAATTATTCTATGATTTAAATCAAAGTTTTTAATAATATAATTAGCTAAACCTTGTGATGCTTTAGCAACAGTATAAACATTCATTCTATTTGTTCCTGCTCCTAATATACCACGCAGGCCACCTGTACCAAATGATAAATCTTGATAAAATCTATCATTAATTTCATCTAGATTATTAGATATTTCTTTTAATTCTTTTTTTGTTTTTAAATCAACTATATCAGATTTAAGCCATGAATTATATTCAAAATTAATATTTTTCATATATTATTCTCCAATTAATGCAATAAATATTTTATATATGACTATTGCTTTCCATTGATGCTCTTGTTAATTTTATAGAATTTAATATCAATATGAAAAATCCGAACCAAACACCAATTCTTATAAAATCACTAAATGATCCCCTAATAAATGTAAAAATAGCAGGAGTTATGAAAAGAAAAATTATCGATCCAAATGATAGTTCAGATGTTAATGAAGAATTTATAATATTCGCAATCTTACCAATTATCATGCCAATGAAGAATGTAAAAAAAGCACCTGCAAAACCGAAATTATAATACAACTCACCTAAATAAGAACATCCAAAATTTGCATGTTCATTTAATGGTAATGCTTGAACAAATGAATAGTCACTAGCAAAATATTCATTTAATATATTATTAATATTAGGAAGTACTTGTGTCCATGAATTTACATATGATAATCCATAATTATATTGTACTTCTTTTCCAAAATATTTAATAGCGTATCCTAATGATATCCCTGTATCACCAAATTCTGCTAATTGATTGTAAACTAATTTCCCAGATAAATTCTCTAAAAATTTATTAAAATATGTGGATATTGATAAAATATCAGTATAACGTAAATCTCCCAAAGTTGATACAATTACTATGCATAAATACAAAATTAAAGCTACAAAAAGAAATTTTATGCTTTTTATTTTAAAATGTGATATATATTTATAATATACAAAAAAGCACGTCAAAAGAATTGCTGTTTGTTCCATTCTACGACCAGAAAACATAGAAATTATTAAATATACAGAAAAAACAATTAATATTTTTTTAGCATTAATTTTATTATTTCTATTTCCAACAATCAGCAAAATAACGCCCAAATAAAATCCATATCCTAATGTTGAGAGAATACCTACTGATGTGACTTGGAAGGTTGATTCATAACCAAATTTAAAAAAATAAATAACATTCAAAATATCAATATATATTCTTGGTAAAAAAAACAAAATGCAAAAAACTCTCCCATATAATCGAATAGTTTCATCATTATAATATTTACAATTTGTATTTATTTTTCTATTTTTAACACTTATGAAGCCTGTTGTTAATGAACATATAGCGATGTTAAAAAAACGGACTATTTTTGTAGCAATTTCAAAACCTAATACTTCAATGATATTAAAAGCAACATTATATTCAATTTTTAATACATATAAGCAAAATTGAAAACAATGAAATAAATAACTCAAAGCAATGAACAAAGTTGGAATAGAAAAAATTCCGTATTTTTTACTTGTCAAAATAATAGATAAAACAACTATTATAATTCCAATCCAAACATTTAAATAAAAACTTTTAAAAAATAATGATAATATAGTTATTGCCCATAAAACAATTAAAGCTCCAACTACTAGTAAATTACTTTTTTTATTACAAACATACATAACCTATATACATCCCCATATATTGCGCTTTATAATATTTAAATTTTCTATGCATAATAAAATAAATAAACGGCAAAGTTAATCTAATTATTCGAAATCTTTTTTTAAACTTTTTTATTAAATTATGTTTTTTACATAAATAGCCAAAGCCACAACTATAAAAAAATGCACGTTTTATTTCATCTTTTGTGGATTTGCTATTAACTTTATTTGGATGATAAAATACAATACATGGGCTATAAAAAAGTTTTTTACCATCACTCAGTAATCTGTACACTAAATCGTATCCTTCTTGAGAACCAAACAAAGTTCCAGCTCCCATGTTTTCATCAAATGGATATTCTTTAATAAGTTTTGTATATGTAAACATTGTTGCTTCAACAAACCTACCTTCAAAATTATGAAGATTAAGAAATGTTTCATTTGTTTCAAATTTACAAATAGAATCCATTCCTGTATTTTTATCAACACATTTTCCAAAAACACAATCTGCCCTTTTTTCAAAAAGATATTTTAGTGCAATATCTATTGTATTTGTACAAAACTCAGCGTCATCATCTGGGAAACATACTATATTTCCAGAAGCAACAAAAGCTCCATAATTTTTAGCTTTTGATAAACCTATAAAATTAACTTTGTGATGAAAAATGGGTAAAAGATTTTTAAATTCTTCAATTATATCATCAATCAAATCTTTATTCTGATCAATAACAATTACTTCATATTTAATATTAAGTTTTGAATTAACTATTGAATTTAATAAGTTTCTAAGATCATCTTTTCTACCTATAGTTGGAATTATAATCGATAAATATAAATTATTCTGCATAACATTCTCACTTCAAATTAATTTATTTATTTCCCCATATGTTTTATCCCAATTATACTTATTAATTGGTGTGTCATGTTTTAAATCAAAAGGCATATTATTAATTTCATCAACAAGTTTAACCAAATTGCAATCTGCGCTTATTTCTGGTATTGATGATTTATTCATAGCAACAACAGGACATCCACAACTAATTGCCTCAATAACTGGAAGCCCAAAGCCTTCATATTCTGATAAATATAATAAGCAATATGCTTTATTATATAGTAAGCATAATTGTTCTTCAGATAATCCATTAAGTTTAAAATGGCGATTTATATCATCTCCAAGTAAATGCTTTTCTTCATCATTTAAATCACCGCCACCAATTGAAAACATATAATATTCACTAGGCATTTGTTTAAATAATTTTACAGCACCCTTCCAATTTTTGTATCCGCTTCTTTGCCCAACAAATAAAACAAATTTGCCACTATTAATGATTTGCATTAAATTTAAATCAAATGATTTGATATATTTATTAATTTCTTCATTCGACATTAGTTTATATGAATCACTAACTCCATTATAAATAACTGTAGAGTTTACTTCACGCTTACTAAAATTATTTAAATCATTTTGTGTATTTTTTGAAATGCAAATAGAAATTTGCGATTTATAAATAGCTTTCATTTTTTGCAAATGATGAACAAATTTTTTTATTCCTTTTGAAAAATATTCATATGTAAAGTCATGAACAATTGTAATGTTTTTTGCATGCTTATTTTTTGAATATCTATAATAACTAGATATAAATGTATGTTCACTATTTTCTTTATAATTTACAGCTCTATATCTATTTAAAAATTTATTATAAATTATAATCTTTTCTTTTGGTATATTGATTTTATCCCAATATATGTTATTTTTCTGCTTATTAGATACAATAAAATGGCACTCAATGGTTTCATCATGCAACAATCTATTAATGATTTCATAAAAATATACTGAAATACCACCAACTTTTTGTAAATCAAAAATTATTGTATCTATATAGACTATTTTCATACTAACACCTCACGTCTAAAAACTTAGCTTTACCATGAATTTTACATTCAACTGAATTAGCAGGGAAAAATATAGTATCACCTTTAAAGAAATCTATGATTTTTGTATCATTATTTTCTTCATAACGGATAGAACCACATCCATCAAAACACATTAAAATTCTAAATGATAAATCATCACTTTTAAAAGAAAGTGTTTCTCTTAATACTTCTGTATTAACTAACATTCTATTAACTTCAAAATAATTACATAAACAAAGTCTTTCTCTTGCACAACCTTGTTCATATTTTAGAATTCTCATTGGTTGATTAATATTAACTTTGCTTTTATAATCTAATACATCTAAAGCTTTATTAATGTGTAATTTTCTTTTAAATCCTTTTTTATCTACTCTATCATAATCATAAAGTCTATAAGTAAGATTTGAACTTTCTTGAATTTCTATAATTAGTGAACCTTTTCCAATAGCATGTATTGTTCCAGAATCAATAAAATATATTTCATTTTTCTTTATTGGAATATATTGTAAATAAACATCTAGAAACCCATTATTTAAACTATTCATTATGATTTCTTTATTTACATTTTGATTAAAACCATAAACTATTTTTGCTTGTGGTGTGGCATCTACTACATACCACATTTCACTTTTTCCTCTTTGTCCATTTTCGTTTAATTTTGCATATTCATCAGATGGATGAACTTGTACTGATAAATCTTCTTTAGCATCTATATATTTTGCCATTATTGGTAAGTCTTTTTCATTTTTATGTCTACTTCCTAATATACATGGATATATATTGATCAGTTCTTTTAGACTAAGTCCTTTATATTCACCACTTGCAATTAAGGAAATTCCATCAGGATGAGTGGAACATTCCCAAGTTTCAGCTAAGGGATTCATATTAATCCCTTTACTAAATTCCGTATTTAATCTATTACCGCCCCATAAATAATCTTTACCAACAGGAACTAATAGAAATGGGAATTTATAACTTTTATTCATGGGTGAATTTTTGTTTATCATTAGTTGTAATTTCCTTCCCCAATTGAACTTCAATTACTTTTAATTTTGTATCAGCAATGATGGTATGTTTACATCCAACATTTATAGCTATAACATCACCTGGTTGAACATTTTGTTCCATTCCATCAACAATTGTTCTACCATTACCTTCTATTACAACCCATACCTCATTACGATGCATATGGTTATGATAATTCATTTTATTACCTTTGTTTAATGTTACTTTAATTGTTAGACTTTCTTTTTCAACATCTAATACTTGATAACTTCCCCATGATTTTTCCGCGAACATTACTTGTTGTTCAAACTTTTCAACATAAGGTCTGATATAACATGATTCATTTTTATCAGCAATTAATATTCCTTCTGAACTAGCTGATATAACAACATCATGTAATCCCATAGCTAAGATTGGTCTATCAAGTTCATTTAAAATATGAGTGTTTGTACATGTTTCATTCATTATACCTTTGCCAATTATTGAATCATCAATAGTTTCAGTTAATGTATTCCATGTACCTATATCTTTCCAATCACCATTAAAACGTAATACTTGAATACTTTTTTCTTTTTCAAGAATTTCATAATCAAAACTTATTTTTCTTAAATTATCATAATTTATATATAAATCATTATAATCAATGAAATCTAATAATTCATGAGCTTTATTTATAAGATATTTAATTTTAAAAGCAAATACTCCACCATTCCATAAAGCATTTTGATTAATATATTGAATGGCTGTTTTTGTGTCGGGTTTTTCTTTAAAACATGAAACAAAGCTTATATCATCATTTGTTTTAGGTATAATATAACCATATTTTTCACTTGGGTATGTTGGTTTAATACCCATCAAAACAATATTAGCTTCATCTTTTCTTACTTGGCTATCTAATTTTTTTATACATTCAAAATAATCTTTTTTAACATAAGGATCAACAGGTAATACAATAACATATTCATTTTCATTTATATTTTTGATATCACGTAAATATAAAGTTGCAAGTAAAATAGCTGGAAATGTATCACGTCTTGATGGTTCAATTGATATACCAACATCATTACCTAATTGATTATGAATTAATGATATTTGTGTTTTTGATGTGGCAATTGTAATATTAGAATTAGAATCAACTTCATTAATTTGTCTATATACTCTTTGTAACATTGATTCATATTCACCATTATTATTTTTAAATATCTTTATAAATTGTTTTGATCTAATATCATTAGATAAAGGCCATAATCTTTTACCTGAACCACCTGACAAAAGAATAACATTCATATACTACCTCTCAATTCTAATAGGATTATTTAGAAAGTCTTGATAGGCATATTTTATTCCATCAATTAATTCTGTTTTATATGTCCAACCAAGTTTTTTAGCTTTAGATACGTCTAATAATTTTCTTGGGGTACCATTTGGTTTAGAAGTGTCCCAATGAATTTCACCAGTATATCCAACTATGCTTTTCACAAGTTCAGCTAAATCTTTAATGGATATTTCTTTACCTGTACCAGCATTAACTGTTTCATTACCACTATAATTATTCATAAGAAAAACACATAATTCAGCAAGATCATCAACATATAAAAATTCTCTTAATGGACTACCATCTCCCCAACAAGTAACATATGGGAGATTTTGTTCTTTTGCTTCATGAAACTTTCTAATTAAAGCAGGAAGTACATGCGAATTAGTTGGATGATAATTATCATTTTTACCATATAAATTAGTAGGCATAACAGAAATATAATCTGTACCATATTGGGTATTTAAAAATTCACAATATTTAAGTCCAGAAATTTTCGCAAGTGCATATGCTTCATTTGTTTTTTCAAGTGAACTTGTTAGTAAGCAACTTTCTTTCATTGGTTGAGGAGCAAGTCTTGGATATATACAAGATGAGCCCAAAAATAAAAGTTTTTTACAGCCATTTTGCCAAGTTGAATGAATAACATTCATTTCTAGAACAATATTGTCATACATAAAATCAGCTAAAGCATTTTTATTGGCTTCTATCCCACCAACTTTGGCTGCTGCTAAGAATACATATTCTGGCTTTTCTTTATTAAAGAAATTATTTACATCATTTTGATTTATTAAATCAAGTTCTTGATGTGTACGTGTAATAATATTAAAATATCCTTGTTTATTTAATTCTCTAACAATAGCTGAACCAACCATTCCTCGATGTCCAGCAACATATATTTTCGCATTCTTTTCCATAATAACTAATCCTTTAAATTTTTATTAGAATCCAAATGTAATTTTTCTATTTTTACTTTTTCAAGATCAGCTTCAACCATCATTTTACATAACTCTTCATAACTTGTTTTATTAGGATTCCATCCGAGTTCTGTTTTTGCTTTAGTTGGGTCACCTAATAAATTAACAACATCTGTTGGACGATAATATGCTTCATTAACACAAACTAACATTTTACCTGTTATTTTGTCATATCCTTTTTCATTAATTCCTTTTCCTTTCCATTCAAGTTCAATTCCTAAATAATGGAAAGTAAGTGTGCAAAATTCTCTAACAGTATGTTGGATACCTGTAGCTATAACATAATCATCAGGAGTATCCTGTTGTAAAATAAGCCACATACATTCAACATAATCTTTAGCATATCCCCAATCTCTTAATGAATCAAGATTACCTAATTCTAAATGGTCTTGTAATCCCATTTTAATTCTAGCTGCTGCCATTGTTATTTTTCTTGTAACAAAGTTTTCACCACGACGTGGTGATTCATGATTAAATAATATTCCATTAGCAGCAAATATGTTATATGCATCACGATATTCCTTACACATCCAAAAACCATATAGTTTAGCAACTGCATATGGAGAAAATGGATGGAAAGGAGTTTTTTCGTTTTGAGGAACTTCTTCAACTTTACCATAAAGTTCAGAAGTAGAGGCTTGATAAAATTTTGTTTTCTTTTCCAGATGTAATATATGTATTGCTTCTAATATTCTTAATACACCTAATGCATCAACATCTCCTGTATATTCTGGAGCATCAAATGATGTACCTACATGAGATTGAGCTGCAAGATTATATATTTCATCTGGTTCTATTTTACTTATTAAGTTTATAATAGAAGAAGAATCTGATAAATCACCATCATGAATTGTAATTAGGTTATTTTGAAGTAAATGATCAATTCTTTTAGTATTTGATATTGATGAACGACGAACAATACCATGAACTTCATATCCTTTATCTAGTAATACTTCAGCAAGATAAGATCCATCTTGTCCAGTAATACCAGTAATAAGTGCTTTTTTCATATAACTTATCCTCCAAATAGAATTCATGATAAAATATATTTAGCGAATTCCATAATAAAATTTTCTAATCTATACCATTTACATCCATGACGTTTAAATATCATATTGCGTAATTTAAGGCATTCTTTTCTTTTTTTCCATTCTTTTTTTGTACTAACTCCACCTAATCTGAAATTAGCAAGAACTTCATTTAGGACACATATTTTATACCCTTTTTCTCTAACTGTAAGTATAAAATTTAAATCATCATATATGCTCTCACATGCATATAATATATTATCATAGACTTTTCTAGTTACAAAAGTAGTAGGATGATTCCATTTTCTTGTTGTGAATCTTTTCATTACTTTTGATTTTTTTATTTTTTCTTTATCATTATCAAAAATTCTTAAATCAGCATACATTACATCAAAATTTGTTTTGTTATAGAAGTTTGCAACTTTTTCTAAAGTATCATCATTATAATAATCATCACTATTTATTATCCCTACAATATCTCCATCCGTCATTTTAATACCTTTATTCATAGCATCATAAATACCATTATCTTTTTCAGAAATTATTCTATATGATATTCCTTTTTCTTCAAAAGATTTGATATAACTTTTAGCAATTTCGATTGTATTATCAGTAGACATTCCATCTATGATGATATATTCATAATTATCATATGTTTGATTTAATACATGTTCAATTGTTTCTTTGATTGTTTTTTCACTATTGTAACTTACAGTTACTATAGAAATCTTTGGATTATTCATAAAGTTTTGCCTCTTTTTTGAGCATAAATATCAAATTGAAAAATAAAATATAAATTTTATGTTTTTCAATTATTGTTTAGATTTCCAGTTCCCCCTTCAACAACTCCTTTATGAGTAAAAACTGCTTTTATTGTTCCGAAGAAACATTTCATGTCCATT
>CANQVC010000045.1 GCA_947627195.1 uncultured Bacilli bacterium | reverse complement strand
TTTAAGATAATTCATGATATAATACTAGGTGTAAAAGTAATGTATCGATTGAAGTTGCAATAGAGAGGTCCAGTCGACTAATCATATCAATATTATCGATATGAATTAGCCCTTTTTTCAATTTTAATTATTATAAAATTTGTTTGATATATTTTTTATTTATTATAATTATACAATTTTTCTTTGAAACAATGAATATAAAGTTTTTTATTTTGCTTTAATTAATAAAAATTTTAATTGATAAAAAATATAATAATTCAAAATCATCATTAATTATTGCAAAATTATTTAGTAAAATTTTATTATTTTTATCATTTTAAAAAATCGATTAAAAAGTTTCCTTGAAAATCTAATCATAATGTGTTATACTAATAAAAAAGATTGATTTTAGGAGGAATCATATGGAGTTATTAAAAGGATTAGGATTAGGACTTGCCTTTGGCTTTATTTTATGGAATATTATTCATAATAAAAAAATATCATTTGTTTCTCTTGTATTATTTATTTTTATGTCAATTGTTTTTTGTATTGAACATTTTGATCAAGAATATTATACAAAACAGTTTGGTAATATTGCTCATTTTGATTATTATATTTTAGGTGTTACTATATTAATGGTATTGGTTTCTATTTTGGAATTATGGCTTGGCTTTAGAAAAAGATTAAAACAACAAGAACAAGAAGAAGAACAAAATCAAGCAATAGAGCAAGTTGAGCAACCAATTGAAGAACCAATTATTACAAAAGATGAAAAATATTATTTTGAATTAATGAGAGAACCACTTGCTTATTTTGATGAAAAAGAAAATGGTTATTATTTAAATCAATCAATGAGAAAAGAATTACAAATATCTTCACCATTTATAACAATTAATGAAATGAAAGAAATGATGAATGATGAAGATAAAATTAATTTTTCCACAAACCAAAAAGCTACTTCTGGAGAAATTTGTTATCGATTAAAAGCTTCTAATGGATTAACATGGTTTGAAGAAGTACATGCTGTTTTTAATCATCAACAATATATCGTTGTAAGAAAGAACATTGGTTTAAATATATCTTTAGGTTCATTTAAAGAATTAAATGAAAAGTTAGAAAAGAAATTAGATAAAAACGAAGATTTCTATTTTATGGTATTAAATTTATCTGATGTTGATTCAAAATTTTCTACAGAAGGACAAGATTTTACTAATTTATGTCTAGCAAAATATATTAGTAAAATATTGAATAGCTCTTTAAAAGAAGGTATTTCTCTTTATCATTTAAGTGATTTTGAATATGCTATTTTAGTAGAAGATGTTAATTTTTATGAATTAATTTTACGTCAATTATCTGAAAAGAAATGTGAATTAATTTACCAAGATGTTCAAATCAATCAAATTCATTCGCAAATTAAAGGTAAATTAGGTATTGTACATTCTAAAGATGTTGAAGAAAAGAGCCCAAGAGCGATTGCCCAAATTGCTTTTGAAATGGTACAAAAAGCATCTAGTTCATCTTATCAAGAAGATTATTCAATTTATCAAAAAATGGCTCAACCAGATGAAACATTTACTCTTGCAGATTTAGATATAAATCCTGAAACTGATTTAGATTCATTTAAGGTAGATTTTCCTGAATAAAAATAATGAAAGAATATTTAAGAAAACAATGTCTTAAGATACGCTTTCGTGATGTCAATGAAAAAGATATCTTAGAAAGAGTTGAACAACTTGTTTTGAAATTTTCCAAGATTGCTTTTTATCAACACATTGGTAGTGAATTATCCATGGAAAGTCTCATAAACAAGTTTTTTTTATCTAAAAAAATATATTTACCATATTCATCAAATATTATTCACTTTCGTCAATTTATTGGCTGGAATCATATGATAGAAGATGATTATCATATTTTATCACCAAACACAAATGATGAGCAATTGCAAAATATTGAAGTAATTGTAATACCATGTGTTGCTTGTAATACAAGTGGGTATAGATTAGGATATGGTAAAGGATGTTATGATAAAACTTTAAAAAATTATCAAGGAATTAAAATTGGTGTTATTGATGAAAAATGTTTATTAGATGAACATTTTGAAGAAAAACATGATATTAAATTAGATTATATTGTTACCGAAAAAAGAATAATCGAGGTGAAATAAATGTTTGATTGCATTTTACTTATGGCAGGAAGTGGTATAAGATCTAAACTTCCGATTAATAAAGTACTTTACCCAATAAATAATAAACCAATTTATCTTTATAGTTTAGAAGTTTTTTTATCTATTAAAGAATGTGAAAGAGTAATTGTTGTTATAAAGAAAGAAGATGAATCTTTATATAATTTTCCTAATTCACCAAAGATTAAAATCACATATGGAGGATTGACACGTAGTGAGAGTGTCAAAAACGGATTAGAACTTGTGAATAATGAAGATGTCTTGATACATGATGCTGCAAGACCTAATATAACAAAAGAAAAAGTATTAGAAGTATACAATGCTTTAAAAACTTCATCTTGTTCATTACTAGCTATACCTGTTCAAGATACAATTAAAGAAGTAGAAAATGGTTTTAGTATTAAAACATATGATCGAAATAAATTATGGTATGTGCAAACACCCCAAGGAATGAAAACTAAATTATTAAAAGAAGGATTAGAAAAATCTAATCAATCATATTTTGATGATGTGGAAGTATTAGAAAAACAATTTGGTATAAAAGCAAAAATTATAATTGGTGATGTTAGAAATATAAAAGTAACAACCCCTGAAGACATTGAATACATGAAATATTTATTAGGAGGAAGAAATGAATAATTTATATCGCATTGGTCATTCTAAAGATACTCATCGTTTAATTTCTGGTCGAAAACTTATTTTAGGTGGTATTGAAATACCATATGAAAAAGGATTAGAAGGACATTCTGATGCTGATGTCGTTTTACATGCTGTTGCGGAAAGTATAATTGGAGCATTAGCTCTTGGTGATATTGGTGACTATTTTCCTGATAATGATGATAAATATTTAAATATGCCTTCAAGTTATTTTGTAAATGAAGTTGTTAATATAATGGAAAATAATCATTATGAAGTTAATAATATAGATATAATCGTTTATTTAGAAAAACCTCATTTAAAAGACTACAAAGAGCAAATAAAAAATAATATTGCTAATCTTTTAAAAACTTCACCATTAAATGTTAATATAAAAGCTACAAGAATGGAAAAATTAGGTTTTATTGGCAGAATGGAAGGAATAAGTGCTGAAGCAGTTGTTTTACTTAAAAATAATAATGTAATAAAAAAAATATAAGTTCATATATTCTATCTTAGAAGATGTCTTTTAAGATAGAATTTTATTTTAAAAATTATTTGACATTATTTATATTACGATGTATAATAGTATTGTAAACTAGATAACTTAGTTTGAAAGAGGTGTAATATGAATAAATTAGATACAATTCCTATGTATACAAAAAAAGAAGAAATATTTAATGCTGTGAGTCATATTGTTGGCGGAGCAATAAGTCTTATTGGTTTAATAATTGGGATTATATTTTCTAAAAACACAATTATTTGTTTAAGTATGATTATATATGGATTAAGTTTAATATTATTATATACAATGAGTTCTTTATATCATTTTCTTGGTAGAAATAAAGCCAAATTAGTATTTAGAATTTTTGATCATTGTTCAATTTTTTTATTAATTGCGGGAACATATACACCAATATGTCTTGGACCTTTACAAGAAAAATCACCATTAGGAATTATTATCTTAATTATTTTATGGGTATTAGCAATAATTGGTATTACCTTAAATGCAATTATGATGAATAAAGTTAAAATTATAAGTATGATCATCTATTTAACAATGGGCTGGTGTGCGATTATTGTTTTAAAACCTGTTATTGAATTATTAGGTTTAAATGGATTTTTATGGATTCTTGGGGGAGGAATTATTTATACAATAGGTGCTATACTTTATGTACTAGCTAAAAAAGGACATATTTTACATGGACATTGTATTTGGCATATTTTTGTCTTAATGGGAAGCTTAATTCAATATATTGGTATTTTACTATATGTTGTATTAAAGTGAAAACGTACTTATTTATTTTCTAAATAAAAAAAGTGTGATATAATAAACATAAATTGATAGATGAAAATACATTTCTATTAGGAGAAAAGAATATGAAAACAAAATCAAATTATACAATGATGTGTGATTTTTATGAATTAACCATGGCAAATGGTTATTTTGAAAGTGGTTTAAAAGATCAAATAAGTTATTTTGATGTTTTTTATCGAACAATTCCTGATAAAGCAGGATATGCTATTTGTGCAGGCTTAGAACAAGTTATTGATTATGTGAAAGAATTACATTTTGATGAAGAAGATATTAATTATTTACGTAATAAAAATATGTTTTCGGAACAATTTTTAGAATATTTAAAGAACTTTCATTTTACAGGTGATATTTATGCTATTCCTGAAGGAACACCAATATTTCCTAATGAACCAATCTTAATTGTTCGTGCCCCTGTTATTGAAGCTCAATTTATGGAAACATATATTTTATCAGAACTTAATCATCAAACTTTAATTGCTACTAAAGCAAATAGAATAGTTCGTTCCGCCCAAGGAAGAGCTGTTTCTGAATTTGGTGCTAGAAGAGCTCATGGAGCTGAAGCTGCTATTTTAGGAGCTAGAGCCGCATATATAGCTGGATGTAGTGGTACAAGTTGCACCCAAACTGATTTAACATACCATGCTCCTGCTAGTGGTACAATGGCTCATTCATGGATTCAAATGTTCGGTGATGAATTATTAGCTTTTAAGAAATATTGTGAAATATATCCTGATAATGCTATTTTATTAGTTGATACATATGATGTATTAAAAAGTGGTTTACCTAATGCTATTAAAGCTTTTAATGAAGTTTTATTACCTTTAGGTAAACGTCCTAAAGGAATTCGTTTAGATTCAGGTGATATTTCATATTTATCAAAAAAATGTCGAGAAATGTTAGATCAAGCAGGATTTAGTGATTGCAAAATATTTGCTTCCAATTCTTTAGATGAATATATTATTCGTGATTTATTATATCAAGGAGCAAGAATAGATTGTTTTGGTGTTGGTGAAAGATTAATTACCTCAAAAAGTGATCCTGTCTTTGATGGTGTTTATAAATTATGTGCTGTGGAAGATAAAGATGGTAATATAATACCTCGAATTAAAATTAGTGAAAATGTTGGAAAAATTACTACTCCTCATTTTAAAAAAGTTTATCGATTATATGATAAAGCAAATGGTAAAGCTGAAGCAGATTTGTTAACAGTTTATGATGAAAATATTGATTTTACTCAATCATTAGAATTATTTGATCCACAAGCTACATGGAAAAGAAAAACAATTACTAATTATGAAGCAGTCGAATTATTAAAACCAATTTTTATAAATGGTCAACAAGTATATCAATGTCCAACACTTGATGAAATTAAAAATTATTGTGTTAAACAAACTAGTACTTTATGGGATGAAGTAACACGTTTTGAAAATCCCCATAATTATTATGTAGATTTATCTTTAAAACTTTGGAACATTAAACAAGAATTATTAATGCAACATCGAAAAAAATAGTTATAACTTTACGAATTTTAAAAAATGTGATAAAATTAAATCATCCTAAACAAAAGTCATAAATAGAAATTAGGATATTAAACCATTTACAAAGAAAGGAACTTTCGAATGATTATATTAATTGGTGCTAGTGCAAGTGGCAAAACTGAAATTTCTATGATGCTTGTTAAGCAATATGGCTTTAAAAAAGTTGTTACTTATACAACAAGGTTAAAAAGACATAATGAAATTCAAGATGTTGATTATCATTTTGTTTCTGAAGAACAATTTTTAAATATGAAAAATAATAATGAATTTATTGAAACTATTTATTATCAAAATCATTATTATGGAACATCATTTAAAGATTTAGGTGGTAAAAAAGTATTAATTGTTGATCCTAATGGAGCCAATGTTTATTTTGATAAATTAGGTGATAAAGCTGTATTTTTCTTAATTGAAGCAGATGAAGAAATAAGAAAACAGCGAATGATTAATCGAAATGATCGTGAAGAAGAAATAATAAAACGTCTTGCTGGTGATAAAATTGCTTTTCAAAGATCAAACATCAAACATATTGATTTTATAATTAATAATAATAATGATCCAATTGAACAAGTCACTATGCAAATATATTCATTATATAGGAGTAAAATACATGATATCTAAAAAAGAAAAGTTTTTTTATGGTATGGGTGACCTTTCTGCTAATATTTTATTTTCTGCTGTATCATTTTATTTATTATATTATTTAGTTAAAATTGCTGGTCTTACGACTTTTTTAGTTCCAATTATATTTATGATTGGCAAAGTATGGGATGCAATAACTGATTATTTAATGGGTAGAATATCTGATAAAACAAAAAACAAATTTGGTAAAAGAAGAATTTATATGTTACTTGGGGCAATTCCATATGGATTAACTTTTATGTTACTTTGGCTTTGTCCATTTGAAATGACTAAAGCTGTGAAATGTATTTATTTTACTTTTATTTATATGTTATATAATACTGCATTTACTGTTGTATACATTCCTTATAATTCATTAAGTGCTAATATGACAAATGATTATGATGAAAGAACTTCATTAAATGCCATTCGTATTATTATGGCAAATATTGGTATTTTACTTGGCGCTGCTGTCTTCAGTTTACTTGCGGAAGGCGAAGAAAGTATATTATATAGTATTGATGGTACTGAAAAAACAGCATATGCCGTTGCTGGAGTTATTTTTGGGGTAGTTGCTTTTACTTCAATGATTATAGCTACATTAAATGTTCATGAAAGAGTTGAAGCAGAAAATTCTAATCAATATAGTTTCTTTTCAACATTAAAACAATTTTTTAAATTAAGAGAATTTCGTTGTAATTTATTATATTATTTATTAAGTATGGTTGGATTTGATATTGTCATGGCAATCTTTATGTTTTATGTCAGTGATTCATTAGGATTAGGTGGTGGTATTATTTCTATGATATTTATTGCTATTCCATTAATTATGGCAATGATATCATCAATCATATGGGTTAAATTAACTGAAAAATATGAAAAACATAAAGTATATTTTGCGGCAAGTATTTATATGGCAATTGTTTTATTGTCAGTGTTATTAGTTCCTAAAGCTACTGATTCTGCCACATTAACATATGTTGGTTTAAGTATCACTGTTGTTTTAGTAGGAATTGGTATGAGTGCTATTCAAATTATTCCATATGCAACATTACCTGATGTTGTGGAAATAGATGAATATAAAAACAATGTACGACGTGAAGGAGCATTCTTTGGCATTGTTCAATTTATATATAAATTAGCTAATGGCTTTGCTATTAGTATGGTTTCTGTTATTTTAGGTTTATTTGGTTATGTGGAAAATGCTGACTTAAAAGAAGGATATGAAAATTTCACTCAGCCTAATCAAGCTTTATGGGCAATTAGAATCGTTCTTGGCTTAATTCCAGGGATTTTATTTCTAATTTCTAGTATTTTTGCTTTTAGAGGAAAAATAACTCGTAAACATTTTAATGAAGTTAAAGAAGAATTAGATAAGAGAAAAAATATAAATAAAGTAGAAGAAGTAAAATGAAAAACACATCTAAAAATAAAGTAGAAAAACCATTTTATGATAAACCTTTGTTCATTCGTTTTTTATACAAAATATTACCAATATTTTATAAAAAATATACAATTGAATCTGAAGAAGAAATTGTTGATGGAAGTATTTTTGTCGGCAATCATTCATTAGCAAATGGTCCTTTATCAACAACACTTTATTTTCGTAATGTCAATCATCGATATATATGGACAACAGGAAATGTCTGTGATCGTAAAACAGCTGCTGATTATGCAATGGAAGATTTTTGGCGAAATAAAAGTAAATTAACAAAATGGTTTTATTATATTTTAGCTCATACTATTTTTAAATGGCTTGCTCCTTTTCTATTTAATAATGTTAATACTATTCCTGTATATAAAGATATTAGGTTAAGAAAAACATTTCAAATGACAATGGAAAAAATGAATAATAAAGAAGATATTATTATTTTTCCTGAATATCGTCAGGCAAAAAATAATATTGTTAATTATTTTCAAGAACATTTTATTGATGTAGCAAGAATGTATTATAAAAAATATCAACAACCTGTATTGTTTTATCCAATGTATGTTTGCCCCAAATTTAAAAAACTTTATATAGGTAAACCATATGTTTATCAAGGTGATGATAGTAATTGGGATGAAACAAGAAAAGAAATATGTGCATATTTAGAAGATGGAATCACAAAAATTGGAAGATCTTTACCTGAACATAAAGTTGTTCCTTATTACAATATAAGTAAAAAGAATTGGTTATCAAATAAAGATATCGATAAAGTACAAACTGAATAATATTCATTGGAATAATATTCTTTTGAATAATATTAAAGTTTTGAGCATCTTTGTTGATTTCTTATTAAAAAAATGTTATACTTAAAAAAAAGGAGTTGAGATTATGGCCTTTTCTGGAAAAATTTATGTAGCATTTGATGCCGCAAAAGACACAAATGAATATGAGAAATTTGTGCAATTCAAGCAAAGTGATTCAACACCATATAATTTTTATGATGGTTCAATGTTTTTAAAAGAACTTGATAAGACGCCCGATGATGTATTGAAGGAAAAAATGCAAAAAAATATGGATGCTGCAGATATTGTTGTCATCCTTTTAAGTAAAACAGTTAAAAGCATGAGAAGATTTGTGAAATGGCAAGTTGAATATGCAATTCATCAAGCTAAACCAATCATTGCTATTAATCCAAATCGAATTAGATCAGTAGATTATGATGTATGTCCAACTATTTTGAAATCAAGCTTATCTCTTCATATTCCTTATAATGAAAGAGTATTTGAACTTGCTGTAATGAATTGGCCTAGTAGTGATAAAGAACATCGTAAAAACGAAAAAGAATTAAAGAAAACATATAAATATGCTAATTCAGTGTATGAAGAAGTATTACAAGAAGAAGACGAGGGCAATGTTGAGTAAATTTTCACATTGCTCTTTTTGCTTTATATTTGAAATCATTTACGTTTTTTTATCATTGATTTTTGTCGAAAAAAATGGTATTATATATATAATTAATTTTTTATAACATTATTCTTTTATATGAGGATTTATTATGGTTAAAATCGGATTAGATATAGGTTCCACAACAATAAAATATGTTGTCATGAATGAACAAAATGAAATTATTGAAAAAAATTACATGCGACATATGTCTTTAATTACTAATAAAACTATTGAAATACTTTCAAATTTAGAAAAGAAATATCCAACATGTCAATTATCTATTTCAGGTTCAGCAGGAATGGGTTTAGCTAAATATTGTGATGTCAATTTCGTTCAAGAAGTATATAGTGAAAAATTAGCAGCTGATAATTTATTAGATAATCCTGATGTAATTATTGAACTTGGAGGAGAAGATGCAAAAATAATATTTTTATCTTCTGGTTTAGAAGTTAGAATGAATGGATCTTGTGCTGGTGGAACAGGAGCATTTATTGATCAAATGGCTTTGTTATTACATATCGATGGAACTGAAGTAAATGAATATGCAAAAAGATATGAAAAAGTATATTCTATTGCATCACGTTGTGGAGTATTTGCGAAAAGTGATATTCAACCATTAATTAATCAAGGAGCTAAAAAAGAAGATTTAGCAAAAAGTATATTTTATGCTGTTGCTAATCAAACAATAGGTGGATTATCCCAAGGAAGAGAAATAAAAGGTAAAGTAGTTTATTTAGGTGGTCCATTAACATTTAATTCTGAACTTCGTAAATGTTTTGATGATACATTATCTATTCAAGGTATTTGTCCAGAAAATTCTTTATATTATGTTGCTATTGGTTCAGTTTTATTAGAATCAAAAACAATAAATTTAAGTGATGTAATTGAACGTTTAAAAGATTATCAACATACTAGTAAATATCAATATATTGATAATTTATTTTCTAATAAAGATGAATATAATGAATTTCAAATACGTCATTCTAAACATGTTGTTCCGCAAATTTCTATTGATGATTATCAAGGTAAAGCATATTTAGGAATTGATGCAGGATCTACAACATTAAAAATTGTTTTAATTGATGAAAATAATAATTTATTATATACTGATTATCAACCAAATAATGGTCAAGCAATTCCATTTGTTTGTAATTTTCTAAAAGATTTATATATAAAATATCCTAATATTCAAATTGTATCTAGTGCTGTGACTGGTTATGGAGAAGAATTATTAAAAGCTGCCATAAATGTTGATTGGGGTGTTGTTGAAACAATTGCTCATTATACAAGTGCTAGTTATTTTATGAAAGATGTTGATTTTATTATTGATATTGGTGGACAAGATATAAAGTGTTTTAAAATCAAAAATGGCTATATTGATAATATCTTTTTAAATGAAGCATGTTCTTCAGGATGTGGATCATTCTTACAAACATTTGCTAATGCTTTAGGATATGAAATGGCAGATTTTGCTAAACTTGGTTTATTTGCTGATAAACCAGTAGATTTAGGATCTAGATGCACTGTATTTATGAATTCTTTAGTAAAACAAGCCCAAAAAGATGGAGCATCAATTGAAAATATATCAGCTGGTCTTTCAATAAGTGTTGTAAAAAATGCTTTATACAAAGTTATTAGAACAACTCCTGATCAATTAGGTAAAAATATTGTTGTTCAAGGTGGTACATTCTATAATGATGCTGTTTTAAGAGCATTTGAAAAAGAACTTGGACTTAATGTTGTTCGTCCTAATATTGCAGGTTTAATGGGTGCATATGGTGCTGCTTTATATTCTAAAAAGCATGTTCCAACAAAAAGTACTTTAAGAAATTTACAAGAAATTGAACAAATGAAAATGGAAATTGTTGATACACATTGTAATGGTTGTACTAATCATTGTTTATTAACAATTCATCGTTTTGAAAATGGTCAAAGATATATTCAAGGAAATCGCTGTGATAAACCAATAACTAATAAAGCAAGTAATGATGAATTTAATATTTTCCAATATAAAAGAAAATTATTAATGTCATATCAAAATAAAAATGATAATAATTATAAAAGAGGCAGTATTGGTATACCACTTGTTTTAAATATGTATGATTTATTACCTTTTTGGCATACATTGTTTACTAATTTAGGATTTAAAGTTATTACGACAGGATTTTCCACTCAAGATATTTACATCAAAGGGCAAAAAACAATTCCTTCAGATACTGTATGTTATCCAGCTAAATTAGTTCATGGACATATTGAATCATTAGTTGAAAAAAATGTTGATGCTATATTTTATCCATCAATGACTTACAATCTTGATGAACATTTAGGAGATAATCATTACAATTGTCCTGTAGTTGCATATTATCCTGAAGTTATACAAGTAAATGTGAAAGAAATTAGAAATATAAAATATATTAATGATTATATTGGTATTAGTGAAAAACAATTTCCTAAAAAATTTTTAAAAATATTAAATAAATATTTTCCTGATATAACCTTAAAAGAATTAAAAAATGCTATTGAAGAAGGAAAAAAAGAATATTTAAATTATCATCATTTAGTTGATTTAGAAGTTGATAATATTATAAGAAAGTCAAGAGAACAAGGAAAACAAATAATTGTATTAGCTGGTAGACCATATCATTTAGATCCTAAAGTAGATCATGAAATTGATAAATTAATTGTTAATTTAGGAGCAGCTGTTGTATGTGAAGATTCTATCGCAAGAAGAAGTAAAAAAAATCCAACAACTGTTATTAATCAATGGACATATCATGCCAGATTATATGCTGCAGCATATTATTGTTTGAATCAAGATGATATGAATTTAATTCAACTTGTTTCATTTGGTTGTGGTTTAGATGCTGTAACAACTGATGAGGTAAAAGATATTTTAGAGAAAAAAGATAAAATATATACCCAAATAAAAATCGATGAAATTACCAATTTGGGAGCAGCAAAAATAAGATTAAGAAGTCTTTTAAGTGCAATAGGTGAAAGAAATGGCGAAAGATAAGAGTAAGAATTTTAAAAACATTCTTGTACCTAATATGGCTCCAATTCATTTTGAAATATTTCGCAATATTTTAAGACATATGGGATATCAAGTAGTTGTCTTAACTAATTCAAGTAATAATTTAATTCAAGAAGGGCTGCGATATGTTCATAATGACACATGTTACCCTGCATTAGTTGTTATTGGACAAGTATTAGATGCTTTAAAAAATGGTAATTATGATCAAGAAACTACAGCTGTTGTTTTAACACAAACAGGTGGAGGATGTCGTGCCTCTAATTATTTAAAATTATTAAGAAAAGCTTTAAATAGAGCAGGTTATGAAAAAGTAACTGTTCTTTCTATGAATTTAGCAAGTTTAGAAAAAGACAATCATATTCATGTAACTTTTAAAATGATTCATCGTATGGTTGCTGGATTAGTATATGGTGATTTATTAATGTTTTTAGGAAATCAAGTAAGACCATACGAAAAAGAAAAAGGAAAAACTGATCAAGTTATAAAGAAGTGGGTAGATAAATTAAGCGATGAAATAAATCATGGACATGCTTTATCTATTCGTTCAATGAAAAAATACACAAAACAAATTAGTCATGATTTAGCATCAGTTGAAACAATTAAAAAAGACACAATAAAAGTTGGTGTTGTTGGCGAAATATTTGTGAAATATTCAGCTGTTGGCAATAATAATTTAGAACAATTTTTATTGGATGAAGGTTGTGAAGTAAGAGTTCCTGGCATTATGGGATTTGTACTATATAGTATTAGTGCGAGAATGGATGCTATTGAATTATATGGTGGAAGTTCTTTTAAACATTTCATTATTAAATTTTTATATAATTATGTTTTAAAAATGGAAAATGTAATGATTAAAGCAATTGAAGAAGAAAAGAAGTTTGCCCCAATGTTACCATTTACTCATACTAAAGAAATAGCGAAAAAGATAATAGGGTTAGGAGCTATTATGGGAGAAGGATGGTTACTTACAGCGGAAATGGCAGCATTATGTGAAGAAGGCTTTCCTAATATTGTTTGTACACAACCATTTGGATGTTTACCAAATCATATCGTTGGTAAAGGAATGATTCGAAAAATTAAAGAACTCGAACCTAATGCAAACATTGTTCCAATTGATTATGACCCATCTGCTACGAAAGTTAATCAAGAAAATCGTATTAAATTAATGCTTTCTGTAGCAAGAAATGATACAAAATAAATAAAAAACACTTTAAAAAATAATATAAGAGTAGTATAATAAATATATATAATACAAGGAGTGAAAAAAATGGAAAAGAAAGTTTTAGTTGAAACGTCAGCAAGACATGTTCATGTAACCCAAGAAACATTAAAAATTCTTTTTGGGGAAAATGCGGAATTAACTGTAAAGAAGATGTTGTCACAACCTGGACAATTTGCATCTGAACAAAAAGTTGAAATTGTTGGACCAAAAAAATCTATAGCTAATGTATCTATTCTTGGACCTTGTCGTAATGCTAATCAAGTTGAAATATCAGCAACAGATGCTCGTACATTAGGTATTGAACCTGTTATTCGTGAATCAGGAGATATTAAAGGAACACCTGGATGTAAATTAGTTGGTCCATGTGGTGAAGTTGAATTAAATGAAGGTGTTATAGTTGCTAAACGCCATATTCATGCAACTCCAGAAGATGCTTTAACATTAGGATTAAAAGATAAACAAATCGTAAGTGTTAAAATTACTAATGAATATAGAAGTTTAATATTTGGTGATGTTGTTGTTCGTGTTCGTCCTGATTTTAAATTAGCTATGCATATTGATACTGATGAATCTAATGCTGGATTTGTTGGCAATTGTTATGGAGAAATAATTTGTTGAAAAAAAGCAGTCAAATGACTGCTTTTACTTTACTCTTAATGCTTTCACAAGTTCCCTTTGTAATTTTTCTTCCTCTTTTTCTCTTTCTTTCTTTTTCTTTTCTTCTTCCTGTTTAGCTTTTTTATCAGCTTTTTCTTCTTTGTTTTTATCTTTTTCAGTAAAAGAAAATTGTTCAAGTATTTTATTCGCAATTATTTTTTTAACTTCAGCTTCAATAACGAGTTTAAGTGCTGAATAAATCATTTGCTTTTCTAAATCCTTAGAGTTATTTTCATTTTCTAATTGACTTAATGTTTCATTTACAATATTTGACATTGAAGATGCCTGAATTGATTGAAAAGAAGAATATATATTTTCATCTTGTTCATCATATTGTTCCAGTAATTTAAATAATGTTCTAATATCACTAATTGATAATACTTGTTTCATTGCACATGTAATAAGTATTTTTGATAGATGCTCTTTACCATATTTCTTTTGTTTAGGATTTGGTACAACATCACCTTTAACATAATTATTAATCATACAAGGAGTAATTACGTTTTCTTCATCTTCAATATTTAATGGTTCAAGTTTTGATTCAAGGTACATCATTACTTGATCCATATATAGTGGTAATTCAGGGAGTTCATTCCATTTTGGGAATTCAAAATCACTTAAATCATTAAGCCATTTCTTTAAATTTTCTAAATCATTATTCATTATATGTCCTCCCAATATTATATTTATATTATTATTTTACTTGACTATTTATGTTTATTATATCATAATAAAAAAATATGTCAATAGTTTTTAAAACTATTG
>CANQVC010000044.1 GCA_947627195.1 uncultured Bacilli bacterium | reverse complement strand
ATTCACACCTAAATTTGTTTATATTTAGGTGTGAATATATATCATAAAATGGTATCATTTTGATTAATGATTAACATTAGAAAATGCAACTGTGTTATGAATAATTATAAATTTAACTTAATCTTTAAATCCTTCATATGTATTTATCACATGTTTTTTAAAATCTTCCTTTGTAATAAAATCAATGTCCCACATTATGCTTCTCCTTTATCTAATGCCTCCATTATAGAATTACCAACACATTTTGCAAGATTTACTGGTACAGCATTACCGATTTGTTTATATACATCATTCATTTTTCCTGCAAAATTCCATTGTTAATCATTAATCAAAATGATACCATTTAAATATTTGAAATTAGTAAAAATATAATATTGTTTTAGTTAAGTAAAATAATTTTTTTAAAATATTTAGTAATCTTTAGCTATTGATTATTTTTATTTGAAATATAATTTAAATTTTAAATTGACTTTTTTTTAGATAAAATACTTTATTTATTAGCTGTTTTTAATTAAAAAGAGTTATATGTGTTAATAAAATCATTAATTTTAAAACAATTTATGAAATAAATACAATTTCAAATATTATTGAATATATGGTCATATATATTAAAACAATTAAAAAAATATCAAATAGGTGGTATCATTTTGAAAAATGAGAAACTGGTATCATTTTGAAAAAGTATTAACACCTGCAAAATTCCATTCATCAGGAAATGATTGTATTCTAGCATATTCTCTTATAGTAAAAGGTCTACTTTCATCAGGATGACATCTATCTGTTTGTTTCATCATTGGTGAACATGTTAATGTCAATGATGGTTCATTCCATGACATTTTCCTAGCTATTCCCGTTCTTCCGCCATCAAGATAATAACATTTCTTCATATATTCTTTAGCTACTTCATCAGGCAAATCACGCCAACATCCACCTGGGGGAACTAAATCAAATATTTTCTTTTTCTTTTCAGTATATTTTGCACCAATTGATTTTGGTACATCTTTTAATACATCTTTTAATACTGGTTTATATTCATGGGGTATTGGATAATTAAAAATAACTTTATTTTTTAAATCATTTCTTATGCCAATTATTACAACTCTTTGTCTTTTTTCCGCAACATCATAATCCCAAGCATTTAATATTTGCCACTTAACATCATATCCTAAATCTTTAAAAACGTTAATCATTGTATTAATTGTTTTACCTTTATTATGAGTTGTTAAGCCTTTCACATTTTCAGCTAAAAACATTTTGGGCTTTAATTGGCGAATGAATTCCGCATAATAATAAAATAATGTCCCTCTAACATCATCTAATCCTAATTTTTTCCCTGCATAACTAAATGCTTGACATGGATAACCACCAGATAATAAATCAAGTTCTCCTTGTTTTAAATTAAATTCATTTAGTAAATTTCTTTTTGATACTAAAGATATATCTTCATTTATAATATGCCATTTTGGTCTATTTCTTCTTAATGTTTCACATGCAACAGAATCAATTTCTACTAAACCAATTTCCTCAAATCCTGCTAATTCTAATCCTAAAGCAAGACCACCTGCCCCAGCAAATAATTCAATACACTTTCTTTTTTGCATGTTTATCTCCTTAATATATATTATCAAATATTTTACAATTTTACTTGATTATTTATGTTTATTATATCATAGTGAAATCTTAAAAACAACATTTAAAAATAGCTAATTTAATAGATGTTATTATTTTATGATTATTTCATAAATTTTTAATAATTAGGTATTATCAACACTTTTCAATATTTATATAAAATGATTTATAAAAAAGGACTAACCATATCAATATTATCGATATGAATTAGTCCTTTAAAATAGATATCATTTATTATACAAAGAGCATAATTTCATTTTATTTTACTTGTTTCATATAAAGCTATACTAACAGCAACTGGTAAATTCAAACTATCAATTTCTTTAGAATGAGGAATAATTACACTTTCACCATATTCTAAAAAATTATTAGGAAGTCCTGTTGCTTCATTACCAAATACTAAACTAAATGGTTCTTTGAATAAGACATTATGTATTGATGTATTAGATTGTAACATAAAGGTATATATATGATGTTTATTAAATATATTTTGATATTCTAAAAAACTATCATAATAACAAAAGTTCATATGAAATATAGCACCCATAGATGCTCTAATAGTTTTGGGATCAAAAATATCAACACCAGGTCTTATAATAGCAATATTATTAACTCCAAATCCAACTGAACTTCTTAAAATAGTTCCTAAATTACCTGCATTAGATGGATTTACTAAAACAATATGATTATCTTCTTCTTTCAAAGTTTCATTATATTTCTTAAATTCACCAATTACAAAACAATTATCTTTTTGACTTAATATATTAAATACTTTAGCATTTGTTTCAATAGGAATATTCAACTTTTCACAATCTGCTATAAATTGGATTGTGTATGCTGACATTTCTAAATCAGGATGAGTATATATTTTTAATACAACTTCAGGTTTTGTTTTCACAAGTTCAATTGTTAATGTTAAACCTAATGTATATGATACTTCACTATCTTTTTTATATTTTTTTACCATTATAGTTTGTCCATTGTTTGTTTTATTCTTTTGGCTAATCCTCTGATTTCTTTTAAAGGTAAAGAACAAATAGCAATACGTATTGCTTTAGGATATCCTAATACATATATTTTTTCTTTGACTAAAGCTTCAGCTAATAACATTCCATCATTACATAAGATAGTCATAAAGAAGCCACCACCATATGAATAAAATTCTAATCCTGCTTTTTTAGCTTCTTCAGTAAACAATTCAGCTCTTTTTAATACCATATGACTTGCTTGTAATAATTCACGATATAAAGATTGTTTTAAATCTTCATTGCTATCAATAGCAATTAACATATTAATACCAGCTTTACTTACATTACTCCAACGAGTTCGAGCTAAAAAGCATGAAGTATCATGAACAGCTTTAACATCTTCTTTACTTTTACTAGCTAATATTTGTGCTCCTACTCTCATTCCATATACAGAAAAACTTTTTGAACAACTAAAAGCAATATTAAATAAAATATTATCATTAGCATTAGTCATAATATTAAATTTTTCTCGAGCTGCTTCTGGTCCATTAATATGATAATCAAAATAAGCTATATCATAAATAATAAAGAATGGAACATCTTTTTTACTATTCATATAATCAATTAAATCTTGAAATTCTTCATTTGTTAATGAATAACCTGTAGGATTATTACATGGATCATTTAATATTGTTGCTACTTTCTTTTGTTTTGCAATTAACATTTCTGAATATTCAATAAAACCTTTTAAATTGAATTTGCCATCAACAATAAATGGATATTCAACAACTTCTAATTCACAACATGTTGCCATACTTTTATATGGTCCCCAATATATATCAGGTAATAACAATGTTTGATGAGCATCTAAAGCATTATATAATCCATTACTTACTGCTCCTGTTCCTCCAGGTGTTGCTAAACATTGACAATTCATATTGTCTTTTAATTTTTGGTAATATTTACCAAATACCCATCGCATTGCTGCTTCTTGAAATTCTTCACCTCCATCAGATGGAGAATATGTATAAAAACGATCATTTCCCATTGATCGAATAATACTATCAACAGTTTTCATTGGTAAGAACTTAATATCTTCATCATACAAAGTTCCAATCGTTGCATTAATAACACTTGAATCTTTTAGTTTTTCTTTTCCAGCGATAGCAGAAATGGCAAGTGCATCATTATATAATGCTTTACCCTTTGTATGTTTTGCAATTATTTTCATTTCCTCACCTCATATATATTTACAAGTAATTATACATTATTTAAAGGGAATAAACAATAGAAAAATAGTAGAAAACGAATTCATTTTCTACTATATTTTTGAAAGCTCTTACATTTAATTTTTTCTTTTATTTTTATCTTCTTTGGGCTTTTCTACTAATTCAAAAGTTTTAAGAAATTTTTCGATTGATTTTGTGGCAAAAAGAAAACTTTGGGTTGTAATATAATCTTTTTCATCAATAATTAAGCCTTTTATATAAATTAATAAAACTAAAAAGCAAAAATAATCAAAATAAAAATCATCATTATATTGATTAAAATAGTTTTTTATAATCGTTTTCATATCAATATTTAAATATGCGTTTTCCACATAGAATTTGGCGATATCTAAAGATGAAATTCCTATCTTTCCATTTTCAATACTAACTAAATAATTACGTCCTGATGTTGTTAATAAATGATCTAATTTAGGATTATTATGTAAAAAGCAGTAAGTAACTGATTTAGATTCTTTTATTGCGTATATTATTTTTTTATTTAATTTAACCATTACTTTTTTAGTATCTAGTAATATATGATAATTTTTTAATATAGGAATACTATATTCATCAAATTGTTGTGATTCTAATGTTCTAATAAATGATTCAATTAATGAAAACTTATAATTTAAATAATCTAATATTTCTTCTATTTTTCTTCTAGATGTTTGAACTGAAAGATTTTTTTGAAAAGCTGTACTATGATGTAATTGACTTAATTCATCAATCATATGTACAGCTTTAACATCATCAAGCATATAAAAATCTGATACAAATGGCATAACATAGTATTCATCTTCTTCATTTTTTGATATATATTCATTCTTTGTATTTTCTAATGGATATAATACATTATCAACACCTTGATTAAAGAGGAAACGATATTTTTCTTGGGTATATAGTTCAGTCTTTTTCACAAAATATTCATTCCCACCTAAACATTTACATTTGAAAGATTTATTACTTATTGGTATATAACTTTTAAAATCAAGATTATATAATGTCTTTGTTTCATTTGCTATCCTTCTTGGCAGATTTTTTGCTTTTTCATTCATTTGAGAATTATACGCCTCGTTTGGGCATAATCACTATTTTCACGATATATTTTATCGACTGGATAATGATTATTTTTAGATATTTCTTCAATATCACTATCTTTAGATGGGTAAAAAACACTTATTTTTTGATATTGATTTTCTTTAAAATGAATTACAACTTTTTCTTTTTTATCACATTGAATAATATCAACATTATATTTATTATCATTATTAGATAGATCATTTTCTTCTAAAAAATTATCATTTCTATTTAATAATATTTCTTCTAATACATCTTCATATTCCTTGGTGATTTCATTTGCTTCTTGTTCTAATTTATCATTTGTTACGGATATTATTTCTTCATCTGTTTCAACAGGTATTTCAATACTATTATCATCATTTATATCAATTGTTTTATCATTTATTTTATCATTTTGATTATCTTTATCTTTAGTATTATATATATCATCATTTAATATTTCTTCGTTTTTATCATCTAAATGATAATAAATCATAATATTGAATTGACAATCAATTCCTTGATTTTCAATAACATTATAACTAAAATTCTCAATTATAATATTATCAATTATAAAATTATTTGTTCTAAATACAACTGTAAACGGAACTATTTCTTCAAAACCTTTCTTTTGTTTTTCATCTTTTATTTGTTTGATATATTCTCCATATAATTTAACATCACCACTTAAAGTGTCATTTTTTAATTCATAGAATGAAACTTCACTATTTATAGCATCTATTGAAATAAACTTATCTAATTGAATAGATTGATTGCAATTAATTTTTAATTCCATGCTTACCTCCTTATATTTATATATATGCATATATATAAAAATATATAATTAAATATATAAATATATAATTAAATATATTAATAATTATATGTCTTAAATAAAAAAATTATATATGAGAAAATATCATATATAACTTATATTAATTTAAATAATTTTTTATACATTCTTTTAATTCTTCTATTCCTTTATTAGTAACTGTTGATGTCATAATAAGACGGTCTGTTGGTATTTTTTCTAATATCATTTTTTTATGTCTTAATAATAATGTTGAACCTACTTTATCTAATTTTGTTGATACGATATAATGAGGGATATTATAGTAATTTAAGTAATCGTAAACTAATAAATCATCTTTTGTTGGACCTACTTTAGTATCAATTAATAAAAATGCACATTTTAAATTAGGATTAGATGTTAAATAAGTTTCAATATAATTACCAAAATCAATTCTTTTTTCTTTGCTTTGAATGGCATAGCCATAACCAGGCACATCAACAAAATAAAACATATTATCAATTAAAAAGAAATTTAAAGTTATTGTTTTACCTGGTTTTGATGATACTTTTGCAAGCAATTTTTTCCTACATATACAATTAATTAAACTACTTTTTCCCACATTACTTCTACCCATAAATACAAATTCAGGTAGATTTAAATGATTAGGATATTGTTCTTTTTTTACTGCACTTGTTATAAATTCGCTTGTCTCAAACATAATAACCTCTTAATTAGATATGTATTCTATAAGCCTCGTTCTGTACTTTTATTTCTAAAAGTGGTAATCATTTATCTTTATCAAATTAATTTGATAACCATAAACAAATTCTTATTACTGTTTATGACTCCCCTACCAAATTTGGGTTTCTAGCTTATGGAGTTTACCCGTTCCACAATTTAGGTTTCCCTAAATCTCGTCTCTGTGGCACTTTATGAGCTAACCATTTTACAGGTGTACACTCGTCGTCACTAATCTCTTAGTGCCCTAATTTATCATTAGGCATAAACACTACAGCATCACAGCTGTGCTAGCAAGGACTTTCCTAACCTATTATTATAGGCTCGATTACCCGAATACATAAATATTATATCATAGAATTTAAAAAAAATAAAGGTTGTTTTTTGTTTTAAAATGGTAATATAAAAAGGTTGACTCTATATGAATCAACCTATTATAATTATTTAGCAAATGCAGCTTTTCTTGATAATTTAATTTTACCTTTATCATCAATACCAATCACTTTAACAATGATTTCATCGCCTTCTTTGCAAACATCTTTAACTTCTTTAACTCGTTTTTCATCTAATTCCGAAATATGTACCATTCCTTCACATCCAGGCCATAATTCAACAAAAGCTCCAAAATCAACTGTTTTCACAACTTTACCTGTGTATACTTTACCAACTTCAGCTTCACGAGTAATATCTTCTATTTTTTCACGAGCTTTCTTTATCCAAATACGATCATTATGCATAATAAATACTCGTCCATCTTGTTCAATGTCAATTTTAACATTATCACAATCATTGATAATTTCAGTAATTACTTTACCACCAGTACCAATTACATCTCTAATCTTATCAGGATTTATTCTAAACATTTCAACTTTAGGAGCAAATGGACTTAATTCATCACGATATGTTGGAATAGTATTTAACATATGTCCTAAAATAGTCATACGTCCAACTTTAGCTTGAGCTAATGCTTCACGTAAAATTTGTTCATTAATTCCTTCAATTTTAATATCCATTTGTAAAGCTGTAATACCATTACGAGTACCAGCTACTTTAAAGTCCATATCGCCAAAATGGTCTTCCATACCTTGAATATCAGTTAAGATTGTATAATTTTTACCTTTAGTAATTAATCCCATAGCAATACCTGCTACTGGTGCTTTAATTGGTACACCTGCTGCCATTAAAGCCATTGTACCTGCACAAATAGAAGCTTGAGATGAAGAGCCATTTGATTCTAAAATTTCACTTACAACACGAATTGTATATGGGAATTCTTCTTCTGAAGGAATTACTTGTAGTAATGCTCTTTCCGCAAGAGCTCCATGACCAATTTCACGTCTTCCAGGAGAACCATATCTACCAACTTCACCAACACTAAAGGCAGGGAAATTATAATGGAACATGAATCTTTTACCTTCTTCTACTCCTAAACCATCAATAATTTGGAATTCTCCTAATGAACCTAAAGTAACAACACCTAATGATTGAGTTTGTCCACGAGTAAATAATGCTGATCCATGAGTTCTTTCTAAAACATCAATTCTTGATGATAGTGGTCTTATTTCATCTACTTTTCTACCATCAGGACGAATCTTTTCTTCAGTAATTAATCTTCTAACTTCTTCAGCAACTATTATTTCTAAAAGTTCTTTTACATATTTATTTTTTTCTTCAGCATCTTCATCATTTTTCCATAATTCTTCAAAATAAGCAATTGTGGCTTCATCAATTTCATCAATTTTAGCATAACGTTCAACTTTATCTTTAATGATTACAGCATCTTTTAAAGGTTTTTCAGCTTTATCACGAATTTGTTTTTCAATTTCTTGAGGAATTTCATGAAGTACTACTTCTACTTTTTCTTTACCAATTGCCTTGATAACTTCTTTTTGGAAAGCATTGATTCTTTTAATTTCTTCATGTCCAAACATTAATGCTTGTAACATATCTTCTTCTGATACTTCTTTAGCTCCAGCTTCAACCATATTAATTGCTTCACTAGTTCCAGCAACTGTTAAATTAATATCAGATAATTCAAGTTCTTCAACAGTAGGATTTATAATAAATTCACCATTAATACGACCTACTACAACTCCAGCAATTGGTCCATTAAAAGGAATATCTGATATACATAATGCTAATGAACTTCCTAACATAGCAGCCATAGCACTTGAACAATCAGGATTAGCACTTAAAACAGTATTGATAACTTGTACTTCATTTCTAAATCCTTCCGCAAACAAAGGACGAATTGGACGATCAATTAATCTTGAAGTTAATGTTTCATGTTCTGTTGGTCTGCCTTCTCTTTTGAAAAATCCACCAGGGATTTTACCAGCAGCATATAATTTTTCTTGATATAAAACTGTTAAAGGGAAGAAATCAGCTGTAGATTGATTTTTACCTAAAACTGCTGCACTTAAGACAGCTGTATCATTATATCGCACCAAACAAGCTCCATTTGCTTGTTTTGCCATTTCTCCAACTTCAATGACAAATTTACGATTTCCTTGGATATATTCAAATTTATTTACATCACTCATGTTTATATTTTCCTTTCTTTTTCTTTTTACTACCTATTTTTTAATGAATAATTTAGTAAAAAGGGTAACAAAAATTACCCTTTTTCAATTCTTATTTTCTTAAATTCAATTTAG
Source organism: uncultured Bacilli bacterium (assembly GCA_947627195.1). Lineage (GTDB taxonomy): Bacteria > Bacillota_I > Bacilli_A > ML615J-28 > CAG-698 > CAKOMG01. The sequence goes on along the minus strand of CANQVC010000044.1, from coordinate 6,054 downwards.
CAATTACATTTCGATAACTGTTAATGTCTTTTTCTTTCAAATAGTTTAGTAAATTACGACGATGTCCAACTTTCTTTAAAAGACCTCTTCTTGTGTGGAAATCATGGTAATGTTCATGTAAATGTTCATTTAAACGATTAATTTCCGCAGTTAAAATGGCAATTTGTACTTCCACAGATCCACTATCTTTAGGATTAGCACCAAATTCCGCAACTAATTTTGCTTTTTCTTCTTTTGAAATACATGACATAATTAATGTCCTCCTTATATTTATTTAATTTATTCACCTAATTCTGTGGATAACGTTGGAGAATCGTTATTCAAAGATATAGGACTATATAATTATATCACTTTTAGTGATAAAAGTAAAGAAATATTTAAGGTAAAATTTGCGACTGTTATTATTTTATGATAAAGGCATATCGCATTATTTTATGATTATTTCATATATTTTTAATTATGTCTTTGTTAAGATATTTAACAATCATTATAAAATGATTCTAAAAAATATTGACTAACCATATCAATATTATCGATGTGAATTAGTCTGTTAAAATTTCGTATCTCATTGTTTTTTGGGGGCACAAAACAACATTTTTTTAAGAGTTAGAAAACTCAACTTTCAACTTAGTCGTTTTGTTGGAAATGTTTAATTATTGATTCTACATCATAATTCCAGTAAATACTCTTGCACCAAGGATGATCTCCTCAATTTTAAACATAGCTAATAATATGTTTTAATCGACGTTATGATTGTTAGTGCAATAATTGTAATTGAGGTTACAAACATAAATAATCATGTCTCTTCTTAATAAAATTTAATTATTTTATTAAATCATAGTTCTTTGATTTCAAAATTTAATTTTTTTATTTTTTTCATATCTCTTTTTGTAATATAAAATGTTAAATAAAAATGATTAGCATTTATATGTAATATAGGAAAATACGCACTAAGAGGAGGAAATATTAAAATATCTATTATAGCAGGTTTAAAATATTTAATGCTTATTTCATCACTATAAAAAACTCTATTTTTATAACATATTTTCCCTTGTTCAAAAATAATTCTATTCTTTGCAAATTTATTTAATAAAACGACAATTATATTTACTACACAATATGGAATAATAAGACAAATAAGTGATATTAAGAATTCTTTAGATATTATTTTGTCTAATAATAAAGAAATAAATAAAATATAAACGAAAAAAAGTAATAATGTAATAGTCAATGGCACCTTTATCCAATAATAATGTATATACCTAGACATTTACTCATCATCTCCTAAAATATATGATTTTATAAATGCAATAAGCACTTTAAAACCTACTGTATATGCATTTCCAACAAATAAACTAAATATGAAATCTTCTTTTCGAAATGGTTGATTAATAAACTTAGAATCATAAAATCCTGCTAAGCCACCTAAATAACCTCCAAATACAGATAAAACACCAGAAGCAGCATTAAATAAACCTTCTGAAAACATATTTTGCATGTTAAAATTTTCACTTTTACTGATTCCAGTTCTAATTGCATATCCAGCAATTCCTGTTGTAAAAGCAACTCCACTGCCAATACCAACAGCTGTGCCTAAAGATAGCGCTAAGCCAGACGATGTAAATAAAGTCGCTACTGTTCCTCCATAAGCAGCCGCTCCTACACCAGCTCCTAAAACAGTACAAACGCCTATGCCAAATCCTGATACAAAACCTCCTAGAACTCTTCCCAAATAATAAGTCCAATCTTCATTAATAGTCCCATCATCTTTAATATCTTTAAAAAATGCTGTACCAGCTCCAATAACTGCACCAATTGCGCCCGCAGCTAAACCACTAAGAAGTAAGAACGATAATGTAATTGCAAAACACCCATTAGGATCTTTATTCATTACAGGGTTATTATTACAATAACAATATAGATTTAATCCATTAATAGACTTGAAATCTAAATAACCTATTCCATCTGGACTTATCCATTGATATATTTCAGGATTATAATATCTTCTTTCACAATAATATAAATTAGTTTCTATATCATAATAATATTCTTTATATCTAAATGGATTATTATTTATAACATATTTATCAATTTCATTAGGACTAATATCTTCAAATATTTTTATTTGACAATTACCCCATGCATCATATGTATATTCACCTATTATTTTTTCTTCATGCATTATTTCAGAAATATTACCTAATGGATCTTTTATAAAATTATAATAATGGTCTATATCATCAATGATATAATTAATACCACATATTCCATCAGAATCATACAAATATCTAAACTTTCTAATAATTTTATTTGTTATTAAATCAACTACATCTTCACCAATTATTCTATTTTCATCTAAATAATAATTAACTTCATAATTATTACTTCTTTTCTTAGTTCTAATTCCTTGATAATTATATTCAAAACTTATAATATCATTTTTTATATAACTTTCTAATTGATTTCTTAAATCATATGTGAATTGTATATCACCAATTCTTATAATATTGCCATAATTATCATAATTAACATCAATGTTATTAATTTTAATTAATTTATCTAAATCATATATGAATTCTTTTATAACATTGTCTTGGTTGTTTTTTGCAACTTTTTCAACCATTCCTGAAGTAATACCATAACTATAATACAATGTATCACCAGTTGATTTAGCTTCTTTAATAATTCTATTATTATCATCATATTCATAAATAATATTTACTTCTTCCAATGGTGTCATTAATAAATCCATATTTTGAGAAATTCCAGTAAATCTATTACCAGTTAATGTATATTTTGTAATATTTCCTCTTACATAACAATTATCATAAATAATATCGGCATTAAAATTTTTTATTGTATTATAATATAAATCTCTTGACGTCCCTTTGACATTATATTTTATTGTTTTAGGATAATTGGAATTTCTATAATAATAAATATGTTTATCAATCACTACTGAAAAAGAATCAAGATCAATTTGTTCTCCTTTTTTACAACTCAATCTACCTAAATCATTATATTCATAATCATAAGAATGATATGTATCTTTAACCCACTCTGTTGAATCTTTTGATTTAGTATAAATATAACTATATTTAGGATTATTATTTACCTGGTCTTCACATTCAGATTCAAATTTTATTTCATTTTTATCATTTTTAATATTATAAATTTTTGCTCCATTTGGTTTAGTTGTTATAAGATTACCATTTGAATCATAAAAATTTATAGATGTACCATCAACATTTGTATCATCATATTTATAATTATAAATATTATTTGAAAATGGATCTTTAATTCTTTCAATTCTTTCTAAAGATCTTGAAAAGTTTAATCCAATATTTTCATATTCAAATAATACTTCTTTTTTATCAATTATTTCATTATTTCTTTCAACATTAAATACACTTGATACAATTCTTCCATATTTATCATATGTATCAGTTGAAGAAAGTAGTTTATTTCCTTGATATACACATGTTTTTTTACTATCATATGTGGTTGATAAATCTTTAGATTCTTTTTGAATCAATTTCTTATTTCGATATATTTCACATATTTCAGAAAGACCATCATATATGAAGCCATAACTAACACCACTTTTATCACTTAGATTATTCAACATTCCTTGGTTATTATAACTTAATTTATTTTCACCAATTAATGTATTTCTTTTATCATAAAATTTTAAACTAACTAAATCTTCAAAATCATCATATACATATTCAATTGTATTCACTTTAATTGATGAATGTTCAATAACTCTAGCATCTATATATTCATTATAATATCCTAATGATATTTTATTAATACTATTAGTATCATTATATGTCGCAGAAACAACAAGACCATTTTCGTATATTTCATGAACATTTTCATGAAGATTTGGGCTATCTTCAATATAAGTGTATTCTTTCACAAATTCTTCACTATTTGATGCTTCTGTTTTAGTAACAACTTTTAATATATTGCCATATTCATCATAAATATTTTCAGTGATAATATTAACGTCTTTCACAAATTCATTATCATTATCATATATTTTTTTAATATACTTACTTTTAGTTTGTAATCCATCATCATTTTCTTCAGTAACATTACATAAAGAGTTAGTTTCATTTAATCTTACAATAGATTTACTCTCTTTAACAACACCAATTAATGTATATGTTGCAAAACTATATTTATTATTTTCACGTGACTCAATTTTTCTTTGAATTTCACTAACTCGATAAGATTTCTTATTACCTTTGATGGCTACTAAATCAATCGTTCTAAAATGATAATTAGGGGTATCAGTTCGATCTCCATATATACTTTTAGAATAATCATTAAAAGTAAAACTATAATATTTATTTTTTTCTTGAGCTGATTCATCTTCACTATAAGGATATAAACTAACGCTATATACTTTTTTTACTTTTGTTTTATTACAGTAATATAAATCATATGTATCACTTTTATTTATATAGCGATAAAATAAACTTCGATATGTTGCTATTATATCTTCTTCAGTTAAATAAAATTCACCTGATATAGTAAATTTTGTGTTGGTTGAAGATATATGACAATATAAATTAGTACCAACTTTTAATTCTTCATATCTTTTTTCACTTCTCTTTGCACTATCAATGCAAATTTCTTGTAGACAACCTTTATTTATCCTCACATCAGATATATATGCTCTACTATTAATTAATCCGAGGTTTGGGTTTGAATCAATTTCAATATTAAGATTCTTTAATGTATTTTGATATGGCCAAAGATATAAAGGAATTGATACATATTGCCATGCTCTACCTAATGTCTTTTTGATAACTGCTTCACTTTTAAAAGTTTTTTCATTTAATTCATATTTTATTCTAGCTGTAAGATTAGAATCATTTTCATCTTCAAACATTAACCAAAATGAAACAGAAAAATGTTCTGATGCCAATTCGTCTTTATCTGTAAAGATAGTTAAAAAATTTTCTAATTTTTCACTTATATTTAAAACATATTTATTAAAATTATCTTTCCTAACTATTCTTGCTTTTTTATCATTAAAATAAAAGTCGGTTTCGCCTTCATCTAATAATTCCCACCCAGTTGGCTTTGATGGTGTATAATAATGAATATCAGAATAAATATCATCATATTCTAAATTGCAAATATTTCTTCCATCAATATCAAAAAATATTCTACTTTTCAATCCTTTAATATTGATAATTTCTGTATATGAATTATTATAAATATATGTATCTATTGATGAAATATATTGATCAGGAAATGAATATGAATAATTCTTATAACTTACCGCACCGCTCATAACATAATTATTTTCACCCACATAATTATTTTCACCACAATATATTTCAGGATTATAATAATCAACATTGACATCTTTTCTTAATGAGCCTAAAGTTATTTTTTTTAATAAATTATTTCCTTCTTTGATTTCATATTCTAGCTTTATTGCATGTAAATCCAAAGAATTAGCAATAGTAGTTATTAATGAATTTTCATACCAAAATTCGTGAATTTGTTTTTTATTATTTTGATTATGTTTATATATTCTAGTTAATTTTATTCCATCATATTCTATTCTTTTGTAAACTTTAGAATTTTGTACTGTAACACGTAATAGTAAATTATCATTCGAATAATAAAAATCTATAGTTTCATATCTTTTTCTTAAATCGCATATTGATAAAATCTTTTCTTTAGTTTCATCATATTTAATTTCTTTCGCAATTTCATTATTTACACCTGAAATGGTGGCAATTAATTTTCCACTTTCATTATCAAAATAGGATATATTATTATATTCATCAATAATTTCATAATTATTATCTAAGGTATCATAAATAATTAGTTTTAATCCACTTCCACTATCATCATAATATACATCTATATAATTATTATCAATTCTATCAATATCGTATCTCACAAATCTATGTATACACCAATTAGCATCAATATAAACATAATTATTTTCATTAAAACCATCAATATTATAAGTTGATAAATATGGGAATACATATTGTTCAATATTTAATTTCCATCCATTAC
>CANQVC010000043.1 GCA_947627195.1 uncultured Bacilli bacterium | reverse complement strand
ATTTTTAAATACTATTTTATCTAGTTTTTAAAATTATGTGAAAATAAATAAAAAACTGTAGCATTAAACTACAGTTTTCAATTTGTAATTATTAAGATAAATAATTATTTTAAATAATGTTAGAATTATTTGATAAAATAAATTCAATACCTAAAACACCATTTTTAAGAATTTCATCTTTTGTATAATATGATAACATATCATTAGGATTAGGGATTTCATTAGGTAAATATCCTAAAATTGTTTTATCTTGATAATGATTATACAAAATATCAAAATTAGGAAATTTACATAATTTAGTTACCTGAACTATTATTTTTTCATTAGTAACTATATTAGTAAATTCAATAAAATCACCAATATGAATTCTTTGTCTTTTTTCATCATTTAAACGCAATTCAACTTTTTTTAGTTGATTCTTTATTTGCGAAAAAGGTTTAGGTTTTAATTTCATTTCATGAATCATTTTAAAATTCCTTCATTATTTATCTAATAATTTTGATAATAATGCAATAGCACCACTAATAATAGCCATAATACCAGCTACGATCCAACCAGCACCTAAAGATACTGCATCAGATACATATTTAGCATCTGAACCAAGAATTGCAGCTTTTTCGCAGAATGCAAATATACCACCTACTATTAATAATGCTGCAGCAACAAATGTAAGAATTCCTGAGAATTTATCAAGTGCTTTAACTTTTAATAATGGTAAAATTGAAACTAAAGCAACAATAATAAAGCCAATTAAAACAAATAGCCAAGCTAATAAACCAGCCCATGGTAAAGAAAGACCATCACCACCAAAAATACCTTCAATACCTTTGATAGATCCTTTACCTAAACTGCCTATGCCTAAATCAATAGTTGCAGCTGGAGTTGCCATAAATAAAATGAATGCAACAAAAGCAACTACTGTTGCAATTAATCCTGCAAATTTGCAAAAACTCTTCATTTAACTTTCCCTCCTTTCTTCTTATTCTATTGATAACTAACTTTTATTAAACAAAAATTAAGTTACAATATATTCTATCATATTTTTTCAAAAATATCTATATCTTTATGATTTTATTTTATATGATTCTTGTTTTGCTATTTTGATAATGTCATTTTCTTTATAATTTCCAATTATAAATGGTGAGTTAATATCATGTTTTCGATAATTATTCATAACTAAATCTTTGTTACCATTGGCATAACAATATGTACATAAATGTAAACATGAATTATAAGCACCTATATCATTAGATAAATAACAATTACAATATCCTTTTCTAGCTGCCATTTTTTGTTTTACATCAAGTTTGCAACAAATTGCTTTTTCATAATCTTCTAATCGCATGCAACCGTTTATATCTAATTGTGTGACATAATCTTTTAGCCATTTTTCTTTAGAACATAATCTTAAATCCATATTATTATTTTTAGATATTTCATATAAATGTTTAGTTATAAAAATTTTATCTTCATCACAACAATCTTTTAATTCAGGATGTTTTCTTTTTAATTTATCATAAACATCTAAAAAACCAAATGTTACAAGAGATGTATAATCTTTTAATTGATTTATAATATATTCAAACATTTTAACATGATATTCTTTAGTATATCTTTTATTAATTATAATAGGTGTATATCTAATACCAATAGCATTTTTACCAATTATGTTTGATAAATATTTGAAGTCTTCTATTACCTCATTGAAATTTGGTACATTAGGCTCGATATCTTTTAAAAAACCTGTAATGGTAATATACCAAAATTGTCCATAAGGTTTTAAAATATCTAAATATTTAAACATTGGACGAGGATTTTTTGTACAAAAACCAATCACATCAACAACATCTGGACTTAAAGAAAATTTAGTAACTAAATTAGGATAATATGGATTTCTTACACAAACATATCCTTCTTTAATTCTACTAATAAACCACTTAGTATAAAAGGCAGGAATATCTGTTCTTTGACCAGTATTTATAATCATATATTCACCTATATATTAAAATCATTTATATTAATTTCTTTAATTTTATCTTCTTCTAGATCATCTAATAAAATATTACCAATTCTTATTCTTTTTAAAACAACTACTTTATTTTTCGCATTACTTACTAATTTCCTTATTTGATGATATTTTCCTTCACATATAATTATTTTTAAATTATAATCATCAATTAAAATATAATTAATTGGTTTTGTTTCTTTTCCTCTAATAATAATTGGTTCTTGAATTTTAATAATAAAATCATTAGTTATTTTTTCTTTTAATGTTACAATATATTCTTTTTCAATATGTTTATTAGGATTATTTATATTATTGGCAAATATACCATCATTTGTTAATATAATTAAGCCACTTGTATTTTTATCTAATCTACCTACACAAAAAATACGATTAGAAAAATTTAAATGACTTATAATATTACCTTTCACATTTATATTATTAGTACAAATAATACCAATAGGTTTATGATATAAATAATATACATATGGGACTTTTTCTAATAAAAGATCATCAACATATACTTTATCATTATCTTTAACAATATAAGATAAAGGTTGATAAGAATCATTTACTTTTACTTTCTTTTTTTCAATTAATTCTTTTATTGTACTTTTAGTATAATTACCATATGTTTTTAAATATTTTGCTAAATGGATTTTTTCATTATTCATTTTGTTTCCTATTATATATTATTATATATTTATTACTTTTAAAGTTATAGTAATACTATCTTCTTTACCTAATAATTCATATAATTCATTTTCTTTTAAATTCATTTTACCTAATTTTGTATAACTCCATGTATTAGAACCATAAAATAATACTATTTGATTTGACGAATATAAAACAATATCACCTGGATTTGTTTTTATTCTTTTATCATTTGATGTTAATGTTTTACCAATTGAACCATATTGTTCAAAGCCACCATGTTGATGTAACTTAATATCTAATGTATCATTGACATATTGAATTAATTCATTTACTGAATCATTATCTAACCAAGACACTTCTACTTCTACATCACCAATTATTAATTGTAACGTTTTATTCATTTCATCCTCCTCTAAATCATTTTGTAAATTATTATTAGAATTATTACATGATGTAAATATTAATAATAAAAATGATATGAAAAATAAATATAATATTTTTTTCATATATCCTCCAATTAATAAATTAATTTGCTATTTAAATTATATCATTGCATGGAAAAAAATGCAAATTATATGAAATTTTTATTGTTTTATGAATTAAAAAAGTAGTAAATAATTATCTTATTACAAGTTTTATTTACTACATTTTATTTTAAACTAATTATCTTTAAATTGATCTTCTCATTTAAATTTAAGGTTATTTTTTTATTTTATCTATTTTTTATCTTCTATTATTACTACACTAATTTAATAATTTTTAAGCAATACAATAAATATCAATCTACTTTTTATTATGTGCCACAAATTTGAAAAAATTTTAAATTTGTGACAGTTATGATAATGTTATATCAACTTTATTTAATAACCAATCTTCAATATTTAAATGTATTATTCCGTTTTTTGACATATCATATTCATCTAAGCTAAATACATATTTTGGTGATTGATCCCGTACAGATTCGAATGCCTTAAATTCTCTTTCAATAACATCATCACTTGATAATAAATATGCAACTTGAATAAAGCATTTTTTACCATCTTTCGTAACAACAAAATCAATTTCACCTTTATATGTTTTACCAATCTTAATATCATATCCTCTATATAATAATTCATTATATACTATATTTTCTAAAGCATGAGCAACAAATATTTTATTTGAATCATCACATGCTAGCATAAAACCATTATCAACAACAAATTGTTTTTCTACTTGTTTTAATGTTCTATTTGAAGCTATATCATATCTTCTTACTCTTGAAATTAAACATGCTTGTTCTAGTTTTTCTAAATACCTATAAATTGTTTTTCGATAAATATTATCTTGATTATTTAAATTATAATACTCAACAATATTTTGTGCTGAAAAATCTTTAGAAGCATTACTAATAATATATTTTGATATTAATATAAATGTTTCTCTATCTATTTTAGATTTGTTGTTACAAATATCTTTATCAATAATTCCGTAATATATTGATTTTAAATATTCTTTAATATCTTCTTCTAAAGTGTAATCCATACGTTGAGGCATTCCCCCAAATCTAATATAATTTTGTAATGGTTTATCGGGAATTTGTAATTTATTTTCTTCATAATATTTAATGAATTCGTTATAAGTAAAAGGCATTATTTTAAATTCTTTGCATCTACCAACAAGTAAAGTGGCAAGTCTACCAGATAAAAGTTTTGAATTACTTCCAGTTACAAAAATAGAAACATTTTGTGTTGCTTTTAATGAGGCTAATACTTTTTCAAATTGATTAACATGTTGAATTTCATCTAAAAAGATATAATACTTTTTATCATCTTTAATTTGATTTAAAATATAATCATTTAACTTGATATAATTTTCAATTTTAGAAAACTTAACATCTTCAAAATTTATTGAAATAATGTGGTCTTCATCAATTTTCTTTTCAGTTATTAATTCATCTTTAATTTGACTTAATAAAATACTTTTTCCACATCCTCTAGCACCAGTCAAAACTTTAATTAAATTTGATTCGTAAAATCTTCTTATATGTTCTAAATATTGATTTCTTTTAATTAACATAAATATTCACCATGTATATCATATCATAATATATTAAAAATGTGCCACAAATTTAAAATTTTTTGAATTTGTGACAGTTAATTGATTTATAAAAGAATATTATTTTATTACAATACACGCATGATATAAACAAAAACCTCCAAAGTAATATAAACTTTAGAGGTTATAAGAAATAATATCTTTCTAATACCTAATTTTTTTATTAACTAAAATCATATTAATGATTTTCTTATCATTCATAAATTAAATTGCACCTATTTGCTATATTATCAACAATTAATAATATATTATAGATAAATCTCTCATTTCTTTTCATAATAATAGATATTTCTTTTTCCATATCATCAATACCATAAATTATAGCTGATATTGCCCCAATGACAGCACCAATTGAAATTGAATCTCCACCATAATTAATACTATTAATTAATGCATCTTTTAATCTCAATCCTTTTTTCAAGATAAATAGAATTAATGGTAAAGATTCTAAAACTTCAGATCCCAGTTCTTCTTTTATTTGAATATCATTTATAAATTTTTCAATTCCAATTTCATTAATCTTTTTTATATTATTAGACAATGAAAAATTGTTTTGTTCTTTTTCATAAATGTCTAACATTTTTAATGCTTGTTCATATGCAATATTAAAATCATTTTTTTGCAACAATGATAATACTAATTCTGCTATACAAATTGCTCCACCTTGGGCTTCATATGTATTATTTGTTTGAGGGATTGATGATGTAATATTATTCATCAATTTATTAGCATCCCAGTTTTCTAAAAAGGCAATTATTCCTAATGAAATTCCTCGCATAATACCATCATTTCCTATACCTTGCCATGAAGCATTATTGAGAATTATTAGACTTTCGAAAACTGAATTAGGTTTTATATCTTTATTATCTAAATCATCAAATTTAACACTTGGTTGTTCATTATCAAATTGTTTAATCATATTATAACTAATTAATAAAGAAATGCATTGCATAGATTCTTCAGTTATTACACCTTTTTGATGTTCTGATGAATCATCTTGTTTCATTTTTCTTTGAACAATTGTTTCAACTTTACCATTATATACATTTTTAATTTCATCAGGTGTATAATATTGACATGCTATACCCATGGCATCGCCTAAACATAATCCAAGTAAAGAATTAAATACTTGATTAGATTCTAAATATTTTTCAACTTTTTCAAGCATTGTTTGCCCTAAGTTTAAAAATTCTTTATCATTAACTTTTAGGTTATATTTATATATTCCTAATGCGGAATAAAATAATTGGACATGATAATATAAACTTGATGGCAATGGTAAACCTGGCATATTTTTCATATAAATATTTAAAAAATATTTTTTGTCATTTAAATCAGTCAAATCTCTACTAAAGAATTTATCAAGATCGGTCCAAAAGTTACCAAATGATGTACGTTCAAAATCAATAAAATATATTTTACCTAAATATTCTTTAATATTTCTAATGCCAAAATCACCATGTAACATTACTTTAGGTTTATTTTGTTCTTCAAAATCTATTAATGGGAAATATGGACTAATTAATTTATATATTTTTTTAATTTTTTCTTCTTTAAAATTAGAAATAACTAATTTATAAGAATCATTAATCTTTGCAGTTAATTTTTTACTTTCTTCTTTATTGAAAACATTTAGCTTGTGGAATTTTGCTAATGTTTCCGCAATTTTCTTAATATTTTCTTTATTTAAAACTACATCTTTATAATCTCTATATTCTAAAATTATACATTTTATTTGTTCATCAGAATCTAAATATCCTGAATATGTACTTAACTTTTTAACAAATTTATTTTCATTGATAAATTTATCTTCTTCACCAAATATTTTAACAAAAACTTTTTTATTGAATTTTTTTGAATAAGCACTAAATGTTGTATTAATATTGTTTGTAATTATATTTACATCTTCTAATTCATATTTATTTATTATTTCATCCATTTGTTTCCCTCCAATATTTTTAATAAACCTTTCCTATAATTTGTTTCTTTTAAATATATACTACTATTGATTGTTATTAATTAAAAAGCAAATGTTAATTAAATCTTTTATTTTTAATGAACCATTAAATAAATCTTTTGCATTATTATCTAATTAGTTATGTTTTCCCAACTTGTCTTGCACCAAATAAAATTAATGGTTTATTTCCTTTAGTTTTTTTCATAATTAACTTCTATTCATTATTGTGTTATAACATTACTTCGAAAAAAATGTATATACTATGGCTAGTTTTGAATACGACATATATTAATTAAAACAATTCAACATTATTCAATAAAAAATCAATGAGTCTACAGTGCATTATTCCATCATCATCATAAAATGTCGTAGGAATATCATGTCTTATCACTATTTTTTTAAAGAAATCTGCTGTGAGTTTCAAAGAATGAAGTTCTGATTCCATCTTTTTTTGATCATCCATTCTAAACGCTGATTGAATATAAATTTTCTTATCAAAATTATGAACTACAAAATCTATTTCTTTTATTTTTTTATTATTAGTACTTCTATTTTCAACAACGCCTACATCCACAGAATATCCTCGTCTTATAAGTTCGTTATAAATCATATTTTCCATGATGTATCCATAATCAATTTGATGATAGTTTAATCTAATATTCCTAAGTCCTATATCAGAATAATAATATTTATTTGGATAATCAAAATATCTTTTTCCTTTCACATCATATCTTCTAGCTTCAGAAATAAGGAATGCATCAATTGTAGTTTTAAGATATTTTGCTATAGTATCATCGGATATTTTACTTGATGCTTTTGTGTTAATAAATCTAGTAATTTTATTAGCGTTTGTTAGGGAACCTATAGAAGATGCTAATAAATCTAGCAATTCTTCTAATACATCTTGTCTTTGTACTTTTTCATGTTCAACTAAATCTTTTATATAAATTTCATCATAAAGGTTTTTTAGATATTTTCGTTTATCTTCAGAAGTCGATTCATTGATAAGTCCAGGCATACCACCATAAAGCATATATTCATCTAATGCTTCTCTTACTTCACCACCTCTATAAGAATAAAATTCTTCAAAAGAAAATGGATATACTTTGATTTGACTTGATCTTCCACGAAATTCTGTAGCAATATCACTTGAAAGCATTTTTGAATTACTACCTGTAACATAACAATCAAGATTAGAATATCCTTTTAACTCATTTAACATATCATATATGCTTACTTCTACCTCATTTTCTTTATCTTTGACCTTTTTGGTAAACTGAATCTCATCGATAAAAAGATAATATTTATCATTCTTATCTTCTTCAACGATTTTTTCAACATATTCACAAAGAAAATTTGGATCTCTAAATTTATAAAATCTTCGATTATCGAGTTCAATTTCTATTATGTGATTTTCACTAACTCCAGTTGAAAGTAAATATTCTTTAAATAGATTAAAAAGAAGCGTTGATTTTCCTCCTCGTCTAATTCCAGTAATAACTTTGATATTTCCATTCCACATTCTTTCAATAATTTTATTTAAATAAAAATCTCTTTTAATCATAATTTAAACCGCCTATTAGAAAGTTATGTAATTTATGCCGTAAGTTTCGATTATATTATATCAAAAAATATAGATAATAACAAGTGGATAACATAATTTTTCTTAGAAAGTTACGTCATTTATGCCGTAAGTTTCGACAATTTTTGCTATTTTCTTAATTAGGTACTTTATCGTCATTTCTCGTTACAATTATAATTTTTGGTATAAAAAACTAGATATTGGATGTTGAATAAAAAAAGACTGAGAATTCATAATATTATGAACTTATCAGTCTAGTTAGTCATAATTTAGGTAAAATAGTAGAATTTTAATACAATATAAACAGATGCAATTAAGCTATAAGATATTATTTGGGGCTTTTAGATAATTTTGTTTTACTTTTATTTGATAAATCTTTGCAAGTATCTAATATTATATCTCTTAATGTTTCTTTATTATCTACTTCATCAACTAAATACATAGGTTTAGCACCATCATAAGGTATAGATTCTTGCATATTATATTTTTTGTTGCTATCTACTATCTTAACAAGTAATCTATCATCATATATGCCACCAAATAAAACATTATTGTAATAAAGTAAATATTCTCCCATCATTGATTTACAAGTAATATTATCTAGTAAGTTTAATTGCTCTAATATAAAATCTCTATATTCTTTTATCGTAGCCATTCTATTACCTTTCTTTCATATTAAAATTTGCTTTAGTTAATTGATTCATAATATGTTTTACATCTTTGTTATTTTATCACATATCTGTATTGGTGTAAGATTAATCGTATCTATTTTTATTTGTTTATTAATATCTGAAAATATACTTCAACTCTCCTAAATAATAAAAAGAGTTGGCTCCGATGAAGTCCAAAGACCATCACCAACTGGTACACCAACCCAATGATTAATACTATTTTATAGTATTTATCAAAAAAAGTCAAGACATATAATCTTTTCTCTTCAATTAATTTGTAAATTTTTCAATGAAAAAATGCACTTAGTCTATAAACGAATAATAATGCAAATCTTTGGCTTAATAATTTTTAAAAAATGGTTTTATTCTCCCAAAAATGTAGAATTATGTGAAAATTTATTTTATTTTCACATAGTAAGTGGAACGTCCGCCACCACGTTTTTCAATCAATCCTTCCTGGCATAGCTGCTTTAGAGACGCTTCGACCGAACTAGATCCTATCTTGGGGCAATATTCCATAATGTCTCTTTTGGTGAACTTGCCTAGCTTCTTCTCAACGGCATTTCTTACCATTTCAAGTGCAGATAGTTTATTGGAAACAACATTCACTCTATCCTCAAAATCACGGTAAGCAGCTAAAATGGTACCAAGTAAATATTGAACAAAAGCGGTATCATCATTGTTTTCTTCATGCCATCCTTTTGAACTTTCACTTAAAGCATCATAATATTCTTGTTTTGTGATCTGAATTTTCTTCTCCAAAGAGATGTATTTCCCTACAAGAATCCAGATTTATAAAGAAGTAATGTGGTAAGTAATCTAGACATTCTTCCGTTTCCGTCGTTGAATGGATGAATACATAAAAAATCGTGGACAAACACTGGTATGACTAATAATGGATCAATTCCATATTCACCTATTGCTTTATTGTACTCTTTGCATAAACTTTCAATAGCAATTGGAGTTTCAAATGGTTCTAATGGTTTAAATATAACTTCTTTGCGACCATCTTCATTTATAGCATCAATTTCGTTTGGAGTGTTTTTGAAACTGCCACCGAAAGTCACATCCATGAAACGATACATTTCCTTATGAATTTGGAGAATGGAATTACTTTTAACTAGAATATATTCAAATGAATCATGAACCAAGTTAAGTGCATATCTATATCCGAGAATTTCTTTTTCGGTTCGATTCTTAGGAGTGGTCTTATCATTCATCAATTTAATGAGTCTAGAATTTGTAGTTCTAATACCTTCAATATCATTGCTAGCCTCTGTGGATTGTCTTTTGGCAAGTTCCACCAATTTGTCAAGTTCCTCTATCTTTTTTTGTAAATAAAGTTGTTGTCTACCTTTATATTCGTGAATCAAGCCTACGTAATCAACTACTTCCTTAGGCCATTTCCTGTTTTTCAATTTTGAATAATCAAAGTATCTCATTCTCCCAAATTCCTTTCTATTCTCACAAATTATAGCACTATTTGTGAGAATAAACAATAGTCCAAGAGACAATCAATTATAAAAATAGATTGATACCATAGCAAACTTGTTTGCATTGCATACTTGTATGCATTTGTATCAATCTGGTTCTTTCAATATGTCTAGGTGGTACGAAAAGGCTGCATACATCAATATGTTAAGGACTCTTCTTTAAGTAAAGATTATATTTTTATCCGTTTAAAAATTAATTACTATAAAAATATAAAGATGATTTATATATTTGAAGAGTCCTCTTTTTATTGGTCCCAATTCACAAGATCATTCTAATATTTAGTAAACATTTTATTAGATTTTAACTAATTTATTTGTGATAAATTAAATAATAGTGAATCATTCAACTTTTAAGGTAATTATTATTTTAACTCTTTTATTATATTTATATGTCCCAGTTATAGTTACATTTCCAATTGCTTTTCCAATTACAGTTCCATAAGATGAAACGGTTGCATTATTAGAGTTAGATTCCCAAGTATAATATTGATTGTAATTATATGGAGCATTACTTGGTAATGTAATTAAAGTCGGTTTCCCAATTTGCACTGTCAATGTCATATTTATATTTATTGGATCAGATTCATAAGTTTTATATTCATCTAGAATGGTAAATGTTTTAGTAAATATAATCGTTTTATCCGCTTTATAAACAGCCATTACTGTTATTTGAGGATTTCCAGCACCATTTATGGCAAGTATTGTTCCATATTGGGTCACTTCGGCTCTACTTGGATCGCTTGAATACCAATCATATTCTAATCTTGATGTTGAAGGTGCTACATCTGGGTTTAAAAATAAATATCTTGTAAATCCTTCACTAATTGTATTTTTTCCTCGTACTCCTCCATTAAGATAAACTTCACTACCACTATATATAGAATCAATCATAATTCCTTCATCAGAATTTATATTCGTAATAATTCTTTTTACTTTGGTTTTTATATCACCAAATGAATTTGAATTTTTAAATGACACCCTAACATAATATGTTCCATCATTTAAAGTAGCATTAATACATGATTCGGTAGGTGAGATAATTTTTTCATTGTCATATATTAAATTCATCATATTATTATATATTCTAATATCAGTTAACCCATTAGTTTCTGCGATAAAATTAAAATTTCCAGAATTTAAAATATTTAATTTATACATTGCATAATCATTATTTAAGACACTTTTTTCAAAAACGTATGGATTATCAGTTAATTTTATTGTTTGAATAGTATCAACTTTAGGAGAATATACAGTAATATAAAATAATGCATCATCTATATAGTTATTTGATACATGCTCAAAGTGAAGTGTATCTAACTTTGAACTTGAACCATGTATTGAATCATTATAATAAGGTGTATTATCACCAGCATGTTCGAATAATCCACCCTTACCCCATTTTGATACAACGGTAATATTTTTCAATGTATCTAAATCATCGGGATTAAATTCTCCATTTATACTTTTAATAATACCAGAATTAGCTAAGTATATTTGCTCGTTTTCGAGCTTGCTCTTTGTTAAATCGTTATATATTAATTTAATTCTCCAATAACATATAATATCATCTACATCTCCATTACTTTCGCTATAACTACCATCTTGGAAATATTTCATAACATCAACATCAGATATAGTTCGATTGTTTAATTCATAATTTTGATTATACCAAGCATATGAATGCGAATTATATTTGTTTGTAGGATCATCTATTCTGATTGCACCTTTGTTTATATATTTTTGTTCATCTGCAAGATATTCATCTATTTCGTTACTACTCATCTCAGTATTTATAGTTTGATAAGGAACAATTGTTCCATTAGGTGTTATTGGTTCATAATCAATATTTGTTGTAGCATTTACTCGTGCAAATGTACATACAAATACAACTGAAAATAAAAATAATAAAGCGAACATAAAAAATATTTTTTTAACTTTTATCATAATTTTCTCCTTTATGTTAAAGATAATATGGTCTTAATAAGACTTTTGTTGTTATGTTTTTTTACTGCGAAATATATTATTATAAAGCCAAAAATAATATAAAAAATAAACATACTAATAATTGATAACCAACTGATATTAAATATAGATACTAATATATATAATTCATTATATGTATATTTATTTAAAAATACAAAAATAATAATTGTAATAGGCACACTTACAAAGAATATAAAAGTTATTGTTAAAAGAAATTGGATAAAAAACATCTTAAAAATATCCCATAAACCAATCCCTAATGAATATAATATTCCTATACTCTTTGCCTTTTGATGTATGATTTCACTATAATGATAATATAAGACAATTGTCAAGACAATAAATATGCAAATTAAAACAATAAAGATTATATCATTGATAATTTTTAAAGTATTATTTACATTAACAAAAGAAACATAATTTTCATTTGCCAATCTATAAATAATAGATTCATTATCACAATTATTTTTAAGAACAGCTTTATCTTTAATTTTTTTATTTAATGCGGTATAATTTTTTAATTCGTTATTGTAATTGCTATTCACAGGTTTAACAAAAAACTTATATTCATATATATCGCCATATACTTTATTGTATAAACTGCTAAAGAATTCATTTGAAACATATACGGGACAATCATATGCTCTAATATCCATTCCATCTATATTATAAAATCCAATAATATTAATTTCTTCAAATTCATTACTGCTTTCATTAGAAACTTTTAAATAATTATCACCTGCAAAATAATTTTGTATGACATCAAGATCTAAATATTGTTCTATTGCATGTTTTCTAAAATAATCATAATTATATTCATTATGATAAATATTCTGCCTGTTTTCTTTTATATAAAGATAATATCTTGTCCAATCATCATTATACCCATCATTAATAAATTTTTCTCTTATTTCTAAAAAATTTTTCTCAGCAAAGTCACGAACATCTTGATCAAAAATTTTCAATAAATCTCTATTTTCATTTAAATTAAAATTGTATGGTATGACAATTCCATTATTTAAATTTAATTGATCAAAATAATAAAGTTCTAAGTCATCATCATTAAGCAAAGCAATACCTTCATATGAACGGCTATATGAACCTTCAGCAATATTACTTTCATCACATAAAAAAATTTTTTTGTTAATTGAATTTGCCACCTCTTCTTTAATTATATTAATAAATTCATTATTAACAAAAGCTATATTATGCAAACCATAATCTAAAATCATATCCCATTCCATTTGTAAGAATTCATTATTTTCATTATATGTCAATAATCTTTCGTATCTTTCTTCATCTAATTTTGTATCTAATATTCCCACAACTTTTAGTTCCTTAGTTTCGTTAAGTTTTTCATCGTGGAGTGTAATATTTTCACCAATTAAATCATCATAATCATAAATAATCTTTTTATATAAATTGTAATATCCAGATAATTTGTATTGGTTGAATATATATTTAGTAATGACAACTTCTTCTTCTGTAGATGGAAGCCTACCATACAAAGACATATTATACTTATCAATAAATTCTTGAGTAATAATAGCAATTCCATTATTTCTATTCGTATAATAGCTTTTGAATTGTCCATAACTATGTGTATAAATATTTTCCTTATCAGGTAAATTTCCGTATTCACAAACAAAATAATCATATATCATATCACCATTAAAATTAATCAAATTATTTTCTAAATAAATCAAATCATTTTTATTCATTCCTGTCGAATATTCAATATATTCTTTTTTTGTTTCATCTATATAATTATATTCTTTGTAATATGATAAATAATTTGTATGATTATCATAAAATGAATTAACTATTATTTTATCACTATTTCTATTTATAAAAGAAAGCGAAATAATTGTTAAACTAACTAATAATAGAAGTAAAAAACATATGATAAATAACCTTTTAAATCGAAAAAACATCCATGAAAATGATATTTTAAAAATGCTTTTACTTGTTAAATTTCTTGCTTTTTTAAATTCTAACTTGTTTACTGTTTTTTCAGAAATTTCAACAGTTTTAATTATTTTACCATTTTGAAGTTTAATAATATTATCAGAGAAACCTCTTGCTAATGTGATGTTGTGGGTTACTACTAAAACTAATGTGTCATGACTTATTTTTTTAAACATGTCAAAAATAAGTTTTCCGTTTTCATCATCTAACATTCCTGTTGGCTCATCACATAATAATATTTTCGGTTTCTTGATTAGTGCTCTTGCTATGGCAACTCTTTGTTGCTCTCCTCCTGATAATTCATTAATCTTTTTATCTTTCATTTCATCAAGTTTAAGAAACTTTAATAATTTTGTGATTTCTTCTTCATCTATTTTCGCTAAATCTTGGGTTAAACATATATTATCATATATCGATAATTCGTTGATTAAGTTGAATTGTTGGGACACATATCCTATATAATTCTGTCTAAAGGATTTTACTTGCTTCTTTGTCATTTCTTTGATATTGAAATGATCTATCAATACTTCTCCTGAATCATAATCATCTAATGTTCCTATGATATTCAATAATGTACTCTTTCCTGCTCCTGATTCCCCTGTTATGAAAAATAATCCTTTGTCTGGTAAATTTATTGATATTTCATCTAAGGCAATAAATGATTTTTCTTTTGCCTTATATTTCTTAGTGAGCTTATTTATACATATCATACAAAAAATCTACCTGCTATAAGTGATTTTTACTTTAAGATTTTTATTAAACCAATCATTTTGAAATATTCCACTTGAGCCATATTTTATATACAAACAACCACTTGGGAAATCACTTAGACTAATGTCATCAAATATAATTGTTTCAAGTCTAGGATTTTTAACCAATTCATTATGACCTAAATCATGCTTTTCTTCGGCTACTAGATAAGTAGTATCATCAGAGATGTTATTAAACAAATATATATATTGATATCCATGATTCTCCTCTCTCATATCCATTTGAATTTCTATTTTCATTTTATCATAACCTTCTGATTTTAATAAATCAAATCCATATTCTGTTAAGAAATTTAAATCTACAATGTCACAATTATTTTTCCAAGCATCGTTATAATCCACTTTTATCTCATCTTCTCTAATAATATAAAAATTATTATCACAATATTTGTCGCCTAAATCCAACTCTAAACCATATTCTGAAAATCCATTAGTATTATCATTTAAATATTGCTTACATTTATTTTTGAAAATTTCTTTTTTATCTGCATGTTGTGGTGGCAATAATTCCCATAAAGGAATTAAGCCATTTGATGGAATATCAATTAATGCAGAAGTATCATTTGTTAAAGAAGGCAACCATTTATTAAGTTCCGTACTAAAATTTTCTAATGAAGTTGTAGTAGTTGGAGCACCGCCTCTAGAATTCATTTCGCCTTTTGTTTCAACACTAAGTTTATCATATCCTATTGCACTTTTAAAATCAAATGAATTGCCAACGCCACCATTTACTATATTAGAAATTGCTGCGGTAATACCCTGCTCCGCTTTAATTTGCATATCTGTCGTAATTGCTTTTTGATTATTTAACGCATAATATGTATAATCAAATCTACCACCATATACGCCAGAAGAGATTACATGAGTTCCATATTTATCAAAAAATACTTGCGGAGTAATTGCACCTCTAAATAATAAATTTAAGTATCCCTCGTATGTTTTATCTAAATTTTCTGTATATATGCTTTCATTTACATTTTTAAAAAGATTAGCATAATATCTAGGATAATAACCATAATACTTATAAAAAAACTGATATTTGTACTTTTTAATAGTTTCGATACTAACGATGTTAAACTCACTTTTTAATGTGGCATTTAATACATCATAAGCTTTACCATCAATTTTTGTTTCAAACTTTGTGTTTAATCCTAAATCTAATGTAATATTTTCAATAGAGGTGCCTGAAACTATCGTTGAATTTGAAGATTGATTTGTATTATCAATTAGATCCGATGATTCCAATCTTTGATTTAACCATTCAGTATCAAAGATAACTTTAGATGAATTAATATCATCGTAATTCAAATATCTATCTTTAGCTATATTTACAGTTTTTCCTAATCCAAATACGTTATAATTTTCCTCCATACTTGTTGCATGCACATTTATTTCATCAAATTTCCCACCTATTGAAAATAACACAATTAAAGAAAATATTAAAACACATAATGATTTTTTCATATTACATTTCTCCTTTATTTTATTAATCAAAAATCTATTGTTTAGAATTTTAATAAAGTATGATAATTTCATTAAAAATTCACACGATTTACAACCAAATATTCCAACAATTTTAGAACTTTTTCACCAATTAAGGTTATCAAATTTTAATATTTGTAACGATAATAATAACTGAAACTTAAATTTAACTCATATTTATATGTTTAGCACAAAATGATATTAATCAACTTTGTGCTGAAATCAAATTAACAGAATCACCCTATTCCAAATATAAAACTTCTTAACAATATAGATTTTATTCATAACATGCCTCCATTTGAATTGGATGAAAACGTAAAAACTCTCTATTATAAGAGAGTTAACATCTAAAATATTTAACTTTAATAAAATCCTCATATAATATAAATTAAGGTCCGTTTTCATAATATTAAAAGCATATATTAAGAAAACGAACCTTAATTTAACTCTCTAATACCTATAATATGGCTTAACCTGTTTATATTATATTACATTTTTATAATTATTGCAAGTGATTTTATATTTTTGTAATACTTTTTTAGGGCAATCGCAAAGTCATAATCCTATTAAACTATAAATTTGGTAAAAAAAAGAATCTAATAATATCTATA
>CANQVC010000042.1 GCA_947627195.1 uncultured Bacilli bacterium | reverse complement strand
CTATGTTAAAAATATGATTACTGGTGCTGCCCAAATGGATGGTGCTATCTTAGTTATTGCTGCAACAGATGGACCTATGGCACAAACTCGTGAACATATCTTACTTGCTCGTCAAGTTGGTGTTCCTCGTCTAATTGTTTTCTTAAACAAATGTGATATGGTTGATGATGAAGAATTATTAGACCTTGTTGAAATGGAAGTTCGTGACTTATTATCTGAATATGACTTCCCAGGTGATGAAGTTCCAATCATTAGAGGTTCAGCTTTAAAAGCTATGGAAGGTGATCCAGAAGCTGAAAAAGCAATCATTGAATTAATGAAAGCTGTTGATGAATATATTCCTACTCCAGTACGTGAAACTGATAAACCATTCTTAATGCCTGTTGAAGATGTATTCTCTATTACAGGACGTGGAACAGTTGCTACAGGACGTGTTGAACGTGGTACTGTACAAATTGGTGATACTGTTGAAATAGTTGGTATCAAAGATACAATGAGCACAGTTGTTACTGGTGTTGAAATGTTCCGTAAACAACTAGATAAAGCTGAAGCTGGTGATAACATTGGTACATTATTACGTGGTGTTACACGTGATAACATTCAACGTGGTCAAGTATTAGCTAAACCAAAATCAGTTACACCTCATACTGATTTCAAAGCTCAAGTTTATGTATTAACAAAAGAAGAAGGTGGACGTCATACTCCATTCTTCAGTAATTATCGTCCTCAATTCTATTTCAGAACTACAGACGTTACTGGTGTTATTGAATTAGCAGAAGGCGTTGAAATGGTTATGCCTGGTGACAATGCGGAATTAACAGTTAAATTAATTCACCCAATTGCAATTGAACAAGGAACTAAGTTCTCAATTCGTGAAGGTGGACATACAGTTGGTTCAGGTAGTGTTACAACAATTGTAAAATAATTTTTAATAAAAACTTCTATATAGAAAAGTTTATATAGATAAAGAATTAAGCGGTTTGGCTATTGTTGAACCGCTTTTTTTTGTTAGATATAATTCATAAAAATAATTGTTATAAATGATAATTTATGCATATTTAGAGTAACTAGGATTCCTTGACTTATAAGTCGAAAAATGCTAAAATATTGATAATAAAGATGTATAAAATGACTTTATCAAAAGGTGGTGAAAGAAAGATGTTTAAAAGTATTGATTTATTTGCAGGAATTGGCGGAATTAGATTAGGATTTGATTATGCTTTTACTGATTCAATCAAAACAGTTTTTGTAAGTGAATTAGATGAACATGCCAAAAAAACATATAAAGCTAATTTTCATGATGATTTTGCAATATCAGGAGATATTACCAAGATTTCTGTAGATGAGATTCCTGACTTTGATATTTGTCTTGCTGGTTTTCCATGTCAAGCTTTTAGTCTTGCAGGACAACATAAAGGATTTAAAGATGATTATAAAGGAATGGCACGAGGAACTTTATTTTTTGATGCTGCAAGAATTTGTGAGAAAAAGAAACCTAGGTAATATTTTGTGAAAATGTTAAAGGACTTACAATTCATGATAAAGGAAAAACATTTGAAATAATTACTGAAACATTGAAACAAATTGGTTATAAACCTTTTGAAAAAGTATTAAATAGTAAAGATTTTGGCGTTCCTCAAAATCGTGAACGTATTTATATTGTTGCATTTCGTAATGATATTGCTCCTAAAGATTTTATCTTTCCTACACCAATAGATTCAAGCAAACGTATTAAAGATATTATTGAAGAAAAGCCTGTTGCTGCTAAATATTATTTAAGTGATGTTTACATTGAATCATTAAAAAAACATAAAGCAAGACATGAAGCTAAAGGAAATGGCTTTGGTTATGAAATAAAAGATTGGAATGATATTGCTAATACAATTGTTTGTGGTGGAATGGGTAGAGAAAGAAATTTAATTATCGATAAACGTCAAACAAATCTTATACCTACTAATCATATTAAAGGTGATATTAATAAAAATGGTATACGTAAAATGACACCACGTGAATGGGCAAGATTACAAGGTTTTCCAGATGATTTTAAATTGTTACTTGCGGATGTTCATCTTTACAAACAATTAGGAAATAGTGTAAGTGTTCCTGTTATTGCAGCAATTGCCAAAAAAGTTAAAGAGGTGTTAGAAAATTAATATTTAATTGATGGATGTCGTGAGTAAGAAACTCTCGGCTTTTTTTAATATTATAAAGATTAAATTTCAATAACATATTGTTATATAAATGTATATTAAAAATATCCATTAAGGGGTTATGATTTATGATTTAATAGGTACAAATTAGCTGTAAAAATATGGAAATTTTCCTTTAACATTTTACTGATAAATAAAAAAATTAAAAAATTTTACTATAACATGATTTTTTTCATTTCAATTTTCACCACTATAATTAAGAAAAGTGATAAAATATATAAGGTTTATAAATGTTTAAGGAGGAAATAATCATGAATAAATTAAAAAAGATTGTTACATTAGTTTTATCCTTATCATTGATAGGGGTTTTAGCTGCTAGTATTCCTAGCATGAATAATATAAATGTTAATGCGGCAGATTTTTCTCCAAACGCTTATTGTTTGAAGGAAAATCCGAATTATCATGCAAAAATATATACGGATGAATGTGGAAGAAATTTCCGACGTGCCGATTATCAATTAGAGAAAGATAAAGATCCTGCAACTGATTCTGGAGGAAAATTTTATCAATATACAGGTTCTGAAACAGATAATTTAACATTATCTAATTTTGTTGACATCACAAATGATGCTAAGTTGACCTATTATAAAAATGATGATCTCCAGGGTTCAGTCCAAATAAAAAGAGATTATATTTTTATTCAAGGTGCTATTCCTGAACAAGATCTTGAAGATGATAAATTAGCTGTTGATGCTGATGGTAAATTAGTATACGATACTAAAGAATCTGAAGGAGTATATACTACTACTGGACTTAATAAAATTAAATTCACAAAGGCTACATCTAATTTAGTAATTAGCGCCCTTGTCAGAGTTACATATACATGTAATGATGAAAGTCATGAGCATTATAATTTAGTTAAAGATAAATGTTTTTACGTAGTAACTATTCTTAATGGAAAACCACTTGACGCATCAGGTGATAGAGAACTTTCATGTGGAGATGTATTTAAAAAAGTTGCTCTAGAAATAAAAAATAATACAGAGTTCTTTTATTGCATAGAATTTGCAAGTCAAAATGCTTCATATGAGCAATATGCAGCTCAATATGGAGGAAGTATTTATAAGTTTGTTATTGATTGCCATGAAAATACACAACCAACTGGACATTTGTTTGTAGTTAAAGATGTTAGTGATGAATTTCCTATTGATCCTGATATTTATGGAACTGATGGTGATCATAAAGTCATAAAATTAACTTCAGGAATAGGACATTTAGGACTAAATGTTGATGCTGCTCAATATATCCGTGACTATGTAGGTGAATATAATGCTGAAACAGGTGAATATTCATCACATAATTATTTACCAGAAAGAGTTAAATTTGATAAAGGTGTTGATGTAGCTATAAACTGCAATAGAGGCTCATGTACACTTGGTAAAGGAGATTCTTCCTTTATTGTTCCTGTTGCTACCACTGGTAGATTGGTTCCTGCAACATGCGAAAAGAATAGTTTTTATATTTTGTTTGATTGCTTAGAAATTTCGGATATTCAAAATTATTTTAAAGAAATTTATCCAGCATTAAAATCAAAAAATATAGATAAATTAGCTGAATATAACAATTATGAAACAACGTATCAATATGATATTGTTGCTCTTTCAGGTAATACTCGTGGAGTAAAAATCGAACAAGAATGTACTCGTAGTAATTTTGCAGTTAAAAATTATTTTAATCATGATTCATATAAAACTCCAACCTATCAACCAACTAAAGATAATTGCATTTTATATACAGATGATTGTACTGTTCTTGATCAGCGTGTTTCACATGACAAATTAACAGATAGTAAACCTTTATATGGTGGCGATCTTGGTCAATTAGGTGGACTTGCTTTAGGACATGAATGGATTGTTGATAAATCTGTTGGTACTCAAGGATGGACCTGGAGTGATGATGATAGTGGATCAGGAATCATGAATGCAACTGTTACTTTCGTATGTAGAAGAGGAACATGTAAAGTTAGTGATAATAGCCATGGATATCCAATCTATTCTGCTCCTTATACAATGAATTTTACAGTTGGCTCGATAGCTGACCAATCAAAAGCTGCCACATGTACTGAATCAGGTACATTTGGCTATAAATCTTTAGATGTTCTGGTATCGGAATCATTTCAAGCATATTTAAAGAAAGTAAAAGTAGAAAGCTCCGATTATTGGACATGCTTTGACGAATTTTATGTAGGTGAACCTTTAAAAAAGGTTGAATTTGAGCGTGAAGAAAATAGTAAATTTGTAGTTGGCGTTGATGGTAGTATAAAAATCCTTAATGATACTACATTAACATCTGTAATGGCTGAAGGTGTTGAAAGCTTACCATTAGGACATACATGGAACCATATTCAAGGTAATATTAAGTCTTTAACATTCGATGAAGACAGTTCATTAACAGGAGATCAATTATATGCTGCCGTTTTAGCGGGTACTGCAAGTTCACTTGATTCAAAAACTTTAACATTTATTTGGCCTGATAATGAAAAATATGAAAATGCTGAATATGTAACTGAAAATGATGGATGGATTTGGCTAAAGGCAAATGTAGGATCTGAAACAAAATTCATTGCTGTATTGTTAATGCAATGTGGAAGAGAAAAAGAACATTTCTGTGCAATTGTTTTCTCAAAATTTGAAGTTAGTAATCCAAACCAATCTCACTTAGTAGCACCACAGACAGTTTATAAAAAAGAAATTTCTTTGACTTCCTTACGTGAAGATAAACTTGACAATCCTACTGAAGGTGGACTTGAGTACAAATATAAAGCAACAAATTATGATACTTTCGAAAGAGTTCCTGATGATAGATATGAAACAGAATATAAAGATATAAAAGCAAATCCAGACCCACATAAATGGCAACTTGATATGAACTTAAATGGTACAGGATATTTATGGTCTATTGCAGAATTAGATGGTCAACATCTAGAAGATTCTAAAGTTATTTCTGTTCAAATTAACTTAATTTGTCAAGGATGTAATACAAAAGCTTCTTTAGTTGTTGAATATAGTGTAGACTCTTCAGTTTCTGGTAACAATGCTATATTAAGAGATTATCAAAAAGGAAATGATTATCTAGACGATTATGATAAATACTCAATTACATTTACAATTGGTTATTTATTAGATAATACTGATGGAACTGTAAGAAATTTTGATGACTTTTCTAGTCTTACATCTGATAATTCTGGAACAGCTGGACAATTTAATCCAGAAATTTCTGACCAATTAGATTCTTTAAGAGCTTTAACATTAAATAAGATAGAATATGTTCCTGTTAATACACCATTCCCTGGTCATACTTGGACACTAGATACAGAATATAGTAGTAATGATTTCACAAATGGTTATAAATGGGAACCAGTTGAAAGTAGTATAATTGATAAATCTCATTATACAAAATATAAACTATATATTCGTCTAAAATGTTCAAGAGAAAATTGTAATGAATCAATAACGATTAAAAAAGAAATAGAAGGTGACTATTCGGATCCTGATTGTGAACACCCGGGAAAGAGAACATTTAAATTCTCATATGTGGATGGAAGCCTTACTGTAAGTCAAGCAACAGGTGAAAATAGTGTAGTCATTGGTGTTAAAGATTTTATAAATTCTTGCAATCCAACAAATGATGCGTCTAATTTACCTGAAGGATTTATTACTGAAAAAGATACTTTAGAAAATATTGTTATTGATTCACATATTGATGAATATAGTGAAGATGAGAATGAAAGTCCAAAAGGACATGTATGGATTTTAGATAAAAGTTATGATTCAGATGGTTATCTTTGGGAATCATTAACTGGATTAGGTAATGATATAGACTTTTTCATGAATGTTCATTTTAAGTGTAAAAATGAACATTGTGATGCTACAGCATCCTTTATAGTTCAAAATACTGATCATAATAGTAGAGAAAATTTAGGTTTAATTTATAAAGATACTCAAGCTGCAACATGTGATACTGCTGGAAAAATCACTTATTGGGGTGTATTAGTTATTCCACATGATTTTGCAAATAAAACTGATTGGCAAAGTTATGATAAAGAAGGAAAAGATAGATTAACTGAAAAAGATACTTTTGAAGAATCTGATTCAAGTGCAGGTAAATTTGAGTTCGATTCATATTTGTACAAATATACTAGTAGCTATGAAGTAGCAGGTGCTGATCCTTTGAAACACAACTGGACTCCATATGTTAATTTGCAACAAAGTGAATTAGCAGAAAAATGGGATTCTATTAAAGGATTACCAGAAGAACAATCTAGTGCTGCAACTGTTCAAAATGGTTGGATTTGGGTTAAAACTAGTGGTGGATATGACTCTTATATTGTTTTACGTTGTGTAAATGATGATACTCATTTAGTTGCAATTAAGATA
Organism: uncultured Bacilli bacterium; assembly: GCA_947627195.1. Classification (GTDB taxonomy): domain Bacteria; phylum Bacillota_I; class Bacilli_A; order ML615J-28; family CAG-698; genus CAKOMG01. The sequence continues at coordinate 10,968 of CANQVC010000042.1, read as the reverse complement.
GAGAATAAAAAGACTGATGATCATAGTGAACCATCATGTACAGTTGGTGCATACATTGAATATACTGCGACAATTGAACAGGCTCAAGCTGCTAGTAAATTGTATGCAGCAATGGATGTATCGTATCAAAAATTTTCAAATGTAGATACTTCATTTACTGAAGTTGTTACTGATCCAACTTATTTAACAAGTATTTTTAAAGATATTGATGCTGAATCAGATCCATTAGGACATATATGGATTATCGACCCAACAACATTAGGTGATGATGATAATGATGGTTGGACATGGAATGATGAACATACTGTTGCAACTTTACACATTGTCTGTGAAAGATGTGGTATTCAACAAAGCTTTGAAGTAACAACAGAACACGGTTTTGTAACTAGTGAACATAAAGATGCAACATGTACTGAACATGAAAAAACAGTTTATACAGCTCAAGTTTCATCCAGTGAATTAAAAGAAGATTTTGATAAAGAAAGCTTCGAAGTAGGATTTATACCTAGTGATCTACATAAATATAATGATTATTCAAAAATTGAAAAACAAGATAGTTATATTGTAGGTATTTATGAAGATACAACTACTGGATATGAAGCTCAGGGTCATGTTTGGGAAATAAATGAAAAAGAATCAACAGAGCAATATGGTGCTATTCATGGATTTAAATGGATGAACCAAGGTGGAACATATTATGTTGAAATATATTTAATGTGTAAAGAATGTCATCAACTTACTTTCATTACAACGCAATATACTAATGAAGCTAATAAAGAAAATCCAATTGTTGTTACAATGGAAGGTAAATTTGCTACTTGTGAAGAAGGTGGACAAAACGTTTATACAGCAACCAATATCACAAGTCAAAATTTAAAACAATTAGCTGATTATGATATTGATAAAGATGGATATTCATATACAGGTTTATTTACTAAAAATGATAATTTTGAAGCAATCGATACATTTGAATGTGGTCAAGGTGATGATGCTGATGGCACAGAAAAATATGACCAAAAAACACATACTAAGACACATATTGTTAAAGATGTAAATGAGCCTCGTGGACACACATGGGGAATTGATTATAGTAAAGATTCATCAGATGGTGTTCGTGATGGTTGGACTTGGAATCTAGATCATGATGGAAATGTTACTTCCGCAGTCTTACATATTAAATGTATTAATTGTGAGAAATATCATGATATTACAATCGTTGTAAAAGATGGAACTGAATTTTTAACTTATGAAGAACATACTGGAACTTGTACTACAGGCTCTTATAGAACTTATACTGTTAAATTAACAGAAGCAGAAGTTATTAAACAATTAAAAGAAGTTCATAATCATCAAACTGCTGAAAAAGATCATTATCAAGCCATTGAACATGCATATAATCTTACATATGATACAACCCCTAAAGATCCTTCAGGACACAACTGGGTTATTGATGTTACAAATCATCCTGGTAAGCTAACAAAAGAAGATGGTACTAGTCAAGATCCATTTGATGGTCATGAAGGTTATGAATGGACATGGGATGCTGCAAGCAAAACATATAAAGTAACAATTTACCTAAAATGTACAAATGATAATTGTGATGTAAAAACAACTACTTTAGAAGTTAAAGCAATTCCAACAACAAATGCATCTAGTTGTACTAGTCCAGCTGGTGCTGTATCCTATAATGCATTATTTGCTCAATCGATGTTAGATGGATTAAGTCAAACATATGAAAATTCATATTCAGAAGAAGATGGCGATATTGCTGGTCATAATTGGATTTTAGATAGTGATTTTAATGGAAATGTTACAATTGATGGAAGTAAAGTTCAATTTACCGATGGTTATGCAAAAGTTGGTATTGAAGGTAATAAAACAACAGATGGTAAATTCTATACAGCATATTACTTCTATGTAAAATTAGTTTGTCAACGAGATGAAAGTCACACCATCATTATCCGACAAGAAGTTAAAGGAACTGATATTCAAGTACAAAATTGTGATAATGATAAAATCACTGAATTTACCTTTAATATTTCTTCAGATTTCTTTAGTGATACAGCTAAATATTCAAATACTAAAGTTATTGAAGGTTCTTCAATAACTGAAACTAGCTTTAGTGTTACTGATGTAACAACAAATGACAAAATTGTTGGTGAAATTAGTAATGTTAAATACCAAGAAGAATATAAAGAAGATGACGTTGTAAATGAAGCTTATGCCCATAAAGGACATAACTGGGTTATCGATGAAACTAAAAATGATGAAGGCTTTACAAATGGTTGGAAATGGTTTATTACAGGAACTGATGCAATCGTTAGAGTATACTTGAAATGTACAAATGATAGTTGTACAAAGACATTGATTGTTGAAACAAGTATTACAGGAAAAGTTACTCAAGAAGCAAGTTGTGATAAAGAAAAAATTGTCAAATTTGATGAAAATATATTAGAAGCTGTTCAAGCATCAAAGATGACTGATAAGGATATATTCCCATCTGAAATTAAGGCTGAAAAAGAAGATAAAACTCAACAACCAGCTTTAGGTCATATTTGGATTTTAGATACATCAAAAGGTGAAAATGGTTGGGAATGGAATTTAGAATTAGAAAATCCAACTGTTACTGTTTATTTCAAGTGTTCTAGACCAAGATGTGGTGAAGATGGCTCAGGAGCTAAAACACATTCTGTTACGTTTACATATGGTGCAGAAGATGGACAATTAAAGAAATTAAAGGAAACTCATAATGCTGATTGTACTCATTATGGTTATGATGTATATAGTATAACTTTAGATGCTACATATTTACAAGAACATCATAGTCTTGTTAATGGCACGGGTGATTTCACAAATGTTGATAAACTTTCATCAACAGGAGAAAAGAAGACAACTGATGCATTGGGTCATGAGTGGGTTTTAGATACTGATAAAGATGATGAAGGCTTTACAGACGGCTGGAAATGGTCAGAAGATTATAGAACTGCTACAGCTTACTTTAAATGTAACTATTGTCCTGAAACTAAAGAAGTTACAGTTGCTGATATAGCAAGCCCTAATGGTCAAATTACAACTAAAAATGATAATAAAGCATCTTGTACTATTGATGGTACAATTATCTATACAGCAACCATTAATATTCCTAAAGATGAAACGATTAGAAATGAAAAAGGTATTCAAGCTACATCAACTCAAGAAGTAACAGATCCAAAAACTGGACATAGTTATGTACTTAATACAAGTGTAGAAGCAGGTGATGGCGAAGTATGTTATGGTGATGGCTTCACATGGAAAGAAGATGGTTCAGAAGCATACATTAATTTAAAATGTGCAACTTGTAATAATCTATTAAAAATAAAAGCTGAAGTAAACCAAACAGAAACAAGTGAAGCTGATTGTTTACATGGTAATATTAAAAAATATCAAGCTACAGTTACAGCTACTAAATTCAATGAAGAAATTAAAGCACCTAATAAACATATGTTTACTACTGATGAAACTTCAACTCATACAATTGAAGATTCAGTAAGAACAGATCATAAATATGTTGATTCAACTTCATCAGATACTGATCATTATTCTTGGAAATGGGATCCAGAAACAGGAAAACCTACAAGTGCTACATTAACATTAAAATGTACTATCTGTGGACATACATATACTGAAACAGTAGCAGTTCAAGAAGTTATTACTGATAGTGATTGTACAACAGCAGGTAAAAAAGAATATAAAGTAAGTAAAGAAGTATTAGGTCAAACTTATGAAAGTACTTCCAAATATACTGAAACAATTCCTGCAAAAGGACACAAATGGATTGTTGATACTGATTATGAAAGTAGTGTTGAAGGTGTTGAATGGAACTTAGAAGGATTAAGTGCAACATTGCATTTAGTTTGTGAACATGATGATGGTCATACAGTAGAAGTTTCTGGTACAGTAACTAAAGTTTCTCATGAAGTTAATTGTACAGAAGATGGTTATGAAGAATACAAAGTAAAATTTGCAAGACCATCAATTGAAATATATCCAGATGAATCAAATGATTTTACTAGTGTTGATTTTACTCATGAATTTAGTACTATTCAAGAAACAGAAGCAAAAGCTACTGGTCATAACTGGGATATTGATGAATCTAAAGGTATCCATGGCTTTGAATGGATTGATTTAGATGGTACTAATGCTAATGTTATAATTTATTTAGTATGTAAAAATGATAAATGTAGTGCTACTGCATCATACTTAATCGAAAATAAAGCTAAAGTTGAAATTACTCCTTCATCATGTGAAGAAGATGGTAAAAACATTTATACTGTTGAGGGAATTAATAGTGCATATTTTGCAAGTATTAAAGATAAAGTAGAAGCATTTACAGAAAAAGATATATTTACTATGATTGATAGTCATGAATGTGATAATGGTACTAGTACTAGTTGTGGTGGTTCATCATCAAATGATAAATTCATTGAAGAATTTAAAGAAGGTACTAAGACTCATACTGTAATTGCGAAAGAAAAGACAGGACATACATGGGGTATTGATTATAGTCAAGATTCTTCCGATGGTGTTCGTGATGGATGGACTTGGAATTTAGATAATGATGAAAATGTTACTTCCGCAGTCTTACATATTAAATGTATTAATTGTGAGAAATTCCATGATATTACAATTGAAGTTAAAGACGAAACTGAATTCTTAACTTATGTAGAACATGTTGAAACATGTACTGAAGGTTCTTATAGAACTTATAGTGTTCAATTAACAAAAGAAGAAGTTATAAGACAATTAAAAGATGTTCATAATCATCTAACAGCTGATAATGACAATTATCAAGAATTAGAACATGCATATAATCTTCAATATAATACAACTCCTAAAGAGGCTACAGGACATAGTTGGGTTCTTGATGAAAATAAAGGTGGACAAATTAAGAAAGCAACTGATATTGAACCTCAAACATTTGAAGGTCATGCTGGTTATTATTGGGAGTGGGATGAATCACTTGGAACATATAAAGTAACTATTTACTTAAAATGTGAAAACAAACATGGAATAGATAGTAAACAATGTGAAGAAACATATGAATTTATAGTTAATGCAATTGGTCAAAGTTCTAATAATAGTTGTGAATCAAATGCTGGTGAAGTTACATATACAGCAACATTTACATCTGCTTTAATCAGTGGATTAAAAGAAAATAAAACAGATACATATACTGAATCAGATGAACAACCTAATGGACATAACTGGACATTGGATAGTGATTTTGAAGAAAAAGTTAATATTGATGGAAATGAAGTTCAATTTAAAGGTGGTTATGGCAAAGTAGGAACAGATTCTAATGATGATAGTTTCTATGATTCCTATGTTGTTTATGTAAAATTAGTTTGTCAAAGAGATGAAAGTCATACAATTTATGTAAAAGTTACAGATGTTACAGGAGTAGATACACAAAAGAGAGACTGTGAACATGATCAAATTACAACATTTACAGTTAATATTACATTAAGTATGATTCGTAATCCTGAAGGTGGCAATATTATTGATGCTGATACAGTAAGCTCAATTTCATTAGAAGCTGCTAAGACTACAGAATATGATAAAATAGTTGGTGGCGCAATCACATTTACATTTGAAGAAAGATATGAAAAAGATGGAACTGTTGATACAAATCATGCTAAAACAGGACATCATTGGATTATTGATGGAACTAAAGGTGAAAATGGTGTTGATTGGTATATCACTGGTAAAGAAGCAATTGTTAGAATGTATCTAAAGTGTGACCATACTCATGAAAAAGTAGCTTGTGATGGTCAAATGGTTGTTGAAAAGAAACTAACAGGTACTGTAACTGATGCTACATGTAGTAGAGCTAAGAAAGTTGAATTCTCTGGTGATTTACATGATGAAGTTAATGCTGCAAAAGGTGACAAAGATCAAATTGAAGAACATTATAATGTTAATAAAACAGATGAAACTCAACAAGATGCTTTAGGTCATATTTGGATTTTAGATACATCAAAAGGTGAACAAGGTTGGGAATGGAATTTAGAATTAGAAAAACCAACAGTTACAGTTTACTTGAAATGTTCTAGACCAGGATGTCAAGTTGAAGGTACAAAAACAGCAGAAACACATGATATAACTTTAGACTTACTAGATCCAACTACCGAAAAAGCTACATGTACAAAAGCAGGTTCTAAGACATATAATATCACTTTACCTGATGCTCATACATTAACTAAATATAGTAAAGTTGAAGGAAAAGATGATTTCTCTAATGTTGCTGAATTAAGTTCTTCAAAAACTATAGAAACTGATCCTGCCTTAAAACATAATTTTGTATTTGAAAAATGGCAATGGCCAAATGCTGAAAGTGAAGATTACAATACCGCAATTGCAGTATTTAAATGTAATCATACTGAATGTGGATGTGAAGAAACAAGAACTGTTGAAGTAACTACAGTAAGTAGTGATGAAAATAATAAAATTACTGTAGAAACAACACCAGCAACTTGTGAAAAACCTGGTCAAGAAACATATACTGCTAAAGCTACATTAGCTAAAGCAGATGATTCTCAAGCTGAAGTTACTGCAGGTGCAAATGGTAATACACAAACTAAAGATATTCCTGCAACTGGACATAACTGGAAATTAGATACAAATACTGAAGATCAAAATGAATCAGGTGTTCATGATGGATTTAGTTGGGAAAAACAAGGTGATGGTTCATATAAAGCTTATTTGAACTTAATATGTACAAATGATGGATGTAATACAGGTGGAGATGGTACAGCTGCAAAGACAAGAAGAGAAGCTGAAGTTGAAACATTAGTTGATCAATGTCAAAAAGCTAACTGTCTACATGGTAAAATTACAGTATATCAAGCAAAAGTAACTCAAGAAATGATGGATAATTTTGTTCAAAATACAAATAATCATCATAATATTACTAATACTGAGTTATCAACAAAATCTGATGATGATAATCAATTGACGCCTCATACATATGTTGAACCAGGTATAGAAGATAGTGAACATTTATCTTGGGAATGGAAAACAACAGATGAAGGTAAAACATATACAGCTACAGCTACATTTAAGTGTACAGTTTGTAATTCAATAACAACTGTTGAAGGAAATGTAACTAGTGAAGTTAGAATAGCTGATTGTGAACATGATGGTCATGTATATTGGAAGGCAACTGTATCATTCAATGGAAAAACTTACAATGCTGAAGAAAAAGATGGTTTAGCAGTTCTAGCTTCAGGTCATAGTTGGGTTCAAGATGAAGTAACTTGGGATAATCAAAATGTTACATTTAAATTAAAATGTGAAAATTGTGATGCAATCTATGTAGTTAACGAAACTGGTATTGAAAATGTTATTCAAAAACAAGATTGTACACATCAAAAAGAATATACATATCAAGCAACAATTGAAGTTAATTTAACTAAGTTAGCACAAGAAGATCCTGCTATAGATGGTAATCATCATTTCACTAATAAAGATAAATTTAAAGATGAAGAATCATTAACAAAAACATTTACTTTAGATAGTGAAACACATCATGATGGTGAAGCTACTGGACATAGTTGGATTGTTGATCTTGAAAGAGGCGTAAATGGCTTTAGTTGGGTATCATCTAGAGCATTAGATGCTGATTATACTGTTGTAGTATATCTAAAATGTGAACATGATGGATGCACTTCATCAATAACAATTCAAATTCCTAATGAAAATATTAGTAAAGAAGAGACTACTCAATCTTGTACTGAAGATGGAAAAGTAGTATATACAGCATATTTTGATTTATCTAAGTCACTAAAAGATACATATGATGTTATTACTGATAAAGATAAATTTACATCAATTATTAGTCAAGATTGTTATGATAAAGAAAATTCTAATCCTGAAGAAGGTCAATATAGAGTTAAAAATGTTCATACTGACAATTTAGGAGAAAAAACAGGTCATAATTGGACTCTTAATTTACATCAAGATGGTGATAATGATCAAGATGGTTATGTATGGAGTGAAGATGGTAAAACTGTCACAATTTATTTAACATGTTCAAGATGTCCTGCATCTAAAGAAATTACAGTTAGTGAAGTTAAAGATTATACTACTAATGAACAAAATGTAATTTTACAAAAAGTTATTACAAAAGGTACTTGTACAGAACAAGGTCAAACTGATTATAGTATTCAATTTACTAAAGATTACATTAAAACACAATTAGATGGTTTATATACAGATAAAGATTCTTTAGATGAATTGACAGAAACAATTTTATCTAAAACTTATACTGTCATGGATACTAATACTGGTAATGGACACGATTTCCAAAAATCAACAGAAAAAGGTACCCTTGATGGTGTAGAAAATGATAATATTGAAGAAGGTTGGGCATGGACATCTCATGAAGATGGTTACACAGCAACATTAACATTCAAATGTTCTAAATGTACTGAAACCCAAACTTACACTGTTGAAGCTGCTGGTAAAATTAATTCAGGAACTTGTACTGAAGAAAGTACAATTACTTATACAGCTTCTATTGAAGTAAGTGGACAAACTTATAAATCAGATTATACAGTTACATCAGAATCTCCAGTTGGTCATACTTGGGTAGTTGATGAAAAATATAATGAAACTACTAATATAGATGGTCATGAAAATGTTAAATTTACAAATGGTATTGCTTGGGTTCCAACAGCATATGCAAGTGAAGGTTATGTAACTGAATATACAGTTTATGTAAAATTGATTTGTCAAAATGAAGTTGAAGCAGCAGCTCATAAGATTCTTCAAACAATTGCTTTAGAAGGTCCATCTCATATCACTGTAAAACAAGTTGTTAAAGGTGTACATACTGAAGCAACACATAGTGAATATGGAATGAGTGAATTTGATTTAAGAATTACTGATGAAATACTAAAAACTGGTGCCCAAATTGTTGAAGGTGAAGTATCAGAATATGATCATTTCTTTGGTGGAAGTGAAACGTTATTAATTCCTGAAGAATCTGAAGGAACTCATACTGATGTTTATAACGAAGAGTATAAAGGTAAAGATGGAGAGTCTTATATTGAAGGAATTAAAGAACATACATGGACTGATGAAGGTGCTGTATGGAGTTGGAATCCATCTAATGATGGACAACATGTTAGTGTTACATATAAATGTAGTGAAGAAACATGTAATGAAACAATAACATTAGAAAAAGATGTTAAAGGTGTTGTACATTCCGCAACATGTAGTGAAGATGGTTATATTGAATATCAAGTTGACTTTACCGAAGAAGCAAGTAAAGAAAAAGGAAACTTTGATGGTGTAACTCTTACTAACGAACAACAAATTCCAGGAACTCGTGCCTTAGGACATATTTGGATAATTGATACTGCTAAAGGAAATAATGGTATAGAATGGAACTGGGTATTAGATGAAGAAACTACTAAATATAAAGCAGTAGTTACAGTTTACCTAAAATGTTCTAGACCTGGATGTGTATCAACTGATAAAGAAGTATCAGGAGCTGAAGAACATTTAATTAAATTAGATGGTGTAGAAGGTATGAAGACTCCTGCTACTTGTACTAAAGATGGTTATACTGAATTTAGTGCAACAATTCCTGATGCTGCTACATTAACTAAAGATTATAGCAAAGTTGTAACAGATGGTGTTGGTCAAGGTGACTTTACAAATGTTGCAAATACTTTACTTCCAACTTATACACATACAACTGATGAAGATGAAAAAGCTAAAGGTCATATATGGGATATTGATTCTGTAAATTGGCTAATGGCAAATGAACTTGAAGATAATTATGTACTTGTTGTTGCCTTTAAGTGCTCTACTTGTGGTGAAACATTCACTATTCAAACCGAAGCAACATCTAGTGTTCATGAAGTTACTTGTACTAAAGATGGTTATACTGAATATAATGGTGAAATCAGTTTAGATCAAATAATGAAAGAAGCTGAAAACTTCAAAGATCAACAAGAAGAAGATAATTATGACAAAGTTAAAAATACTAAAAATGGTAAATTTGATTCTGATACTAATACATTAAAAGAATCAATGCAAGCTGCAATAGTTTCAAAACTAAAACATAGTTGGGTTGTTGATCCTAAATTTGGTGATGGAACAGGTTGGGCATGGAGTGAAGATGGTTCATCTGCAACATTACATTTAATCTGTAAACATAAAAATTGTGAACTTACAAAAGAAATCGAAGCAACAAGTATTACTAGTGATGATAGACAAGATCCAACATGTACAAATAATGCCTATACAAATTATCATGCAACCATTACAAGACCAAGTAATGATAGTGATAACGATTATGGATTAGGTACTAATGATTTATCTAGTACATACAAAAAAGAAGAAAAAGATTCATATACAGGTCATAGTTGGGATCTTGATGAATCTAAAGGTATTCATGGCTTTGAATGGATAGATCAAGGAAATGAACATCATGTTAGAGTTTACTTTAAATGTACAGTTGATGGCTGTGGTAAAACTGAATCTATTCTAATTACTACAGGAGTAAAAGTTACTTTACAAGCATCATCATGTACTCAAGATGGTATTAATGTATATCAAGTTTCAGGAATTGAAACTAGTAACTTAAAGGCTTTAATTGAAAAAATGGATAATATTGAAGAAACTAACTTTACCCTACATGATAATTTCGATTCTTTAGTAGGTCATGAATGTACTGGTGAACATTTTGAAAATTACATTGAAGATTTCACAGATGGTGTTAAAACTCATACAGTTCATGTAAAAAATGCTCCAGGACATAGTTGGACTAGAGATACAGGTATTACAGGAAATGAAGCTAATAATAAAACAGGATTTAAATTTGAAAAGGCTACAGATGGTATTTATGCAGTTTTATATTTAGAATGTGCTACTTGTCATGCAAAAGCTACTGTTAAGAAGAAATTAGTAGGTGAAGGT
>CANQVC010000041.1 GCA_947627195.1 uncultured Bacilli bacterium | reverse complement strand
TGCCTAATCTCGCTGAGCAAAAGCAAATTGGAGAACTATTTCATTCCCTTGATAACCTTATCACCCTTCATCAGTGTGAGCAAATATTGGGAAGGAATATGAAAAAATGAACAATAAAAAGAAAATTTTGTTAGTAGATTATTATGAAAAGTGGATTGATACCTATAAGACAGGTGCAGTCAGAAAAGTTACACTTGCTAAGTATAAATTAGCATTGGAATGGGTAAGAAAATTGGAACCAAAGTTGAAAATTTCAGAACTAAATAGAAATGAGTATCAAAATTTAATTAATTTGTATGCTGAAACTCATGAAAGACAAACTACAATGGATTTTCATCACCAATTAAAAGCTGCTATATTAGATGCAGTAGATGAAGGACTTATAGAACGAGATCCAACAAGAAAAGTCATTATAAAAGGAAAAAATCCCAAAAGTAAAAAAATAAAGTATTTAAATCAATACGAGCTTCATACTCTATTGAAAAATCTAAATCTTAAAGAAGAAATAAATTATGATTGGCTTATATTGTTGATAGCAAAAACAGGTATGCGTTTTTCTGAAGCAATAGCGTTAACGCCTAAAGATTTTGATTTTACCCATCAATGCATATCAGTAAATAAAACATGGGATTATAAAGATGCTGGTGGATTTCAACCTACAAAAAACAAATCTTCAATTAGAAAGATTCAAATTGATTGGATGGTTGTTAGTCAATTTGCCAATTTAGTTAAAAAATTACCAGAAGATAAACCAATATTTTTGTTGAAAGAAAGAATATTTAATTCAACATTAAATGCCATATTAGAACGCCGTTGTAAAGAAAATAATTTACCAGTTATTACAATTCATGGATTAAGACATACTCATGCATCTTTACTTTTATTTGAAGGAGTGTCAATTGCTAGTGTTGCAAAACGTCTTGGTCACGCTAGCATGACAACAACACAAAAAATATATATCCATATTATTCAAGAAATGGAAAATAAAGATATAGATATTGTAATGAGATCATTGTCAGGACTTTGCTAAAAAAATATATTGCTCGCACTGATGAAGGATGATAAGTGATTTATTACTTTTTAATTTATACTGCGCAAAATTATTGATTTTTGAAAAATTGCGCAGTATAATAAACATAAATGAGGTCAATTAATATGATAATTCGTGAAAAATATTTAAATGAAATTAGACCATTTTATGATAGTGATTTAATAAAAATAATAACGGGAATTAGAAGATGTGGTAAATCAGTTATTCTTAGAACTATTTATGAAGAAATAAGTAAAAAAACAAATAATATAATTTATTTAGATTTTGAAGATATTAATAATTTAAAAAATATTGGTACTATTGATAAATTATTAAATTATATTGAACAAAATAGAAAAGATGGTAAATGTTATATTTTTCTAGATGAGGTTCAAAATATTAATGATTGGGCGATAGCTGTAAGAACTTTAAGATTATATAATAATTCTGTATTTATCTCTGGATCTAATTCTAAATTATTATCTAAAGAATTTGCCACAGAATTATCAGGTAGATATGTTTCGTTTAGAATAAGACCATTCGTATATAAAGAAATATTAGAATATTCAAAACAAATTAATAAAGAAGTTTCTATATTAAATTATTTAATATGGGGAGGTTTTCCTAAAAGATTTGAAATGAATAATGATGAACCAACAATTAGATATTTAAATGATTTAGAAGAAACAATTGTAATAAATGATTTAATAACAAGATATAAAATAAAAAAACCAGAATTATTTAAAATGTTTGTTAATTTTGTATTAAGAAACAATTCTAGAATATTATCTGCTAGATCAATTCATAAATATTTAAGTGGACAAGGAATTGAATGTTCCTCAAATACTATTTTAAATTATATGAATTATTTAAATAATGCATATATTATTGATGAAATTCCTCTTTTTTCATTAAAAGTCAAAAGGGAATTAAATTATTATTTCAAAGTATATAATAGTGATGTATCTTTTAATTCTTTAAAAGTAACTAATAATAGATATGATTTAGATCATAATTTGGAAAATATTATTTATAATGAACTTATATATATGGGTTATGATCTAAAAGTATTTGATAATAAAGGAAAAGAAATAGATTTTATAGCAACAAAGAATAATAAAACTTTCTATATTCAAGTTGCTTATAGTGTTGTTGATGAAAAAGCATATGAAAGAGAAATGGGTGCTTTTGATGATTTAGACAATAGAAATCAAAAAATATTAATTACTAATGATATTGTTGATTATTCCACATCTGTTGTTAGACATATTAAATTAGATGATTTCCTTTTAATGAATGAATTATAATAATATTTTAATATCATCATCTTGACAATAATTAATGAATTAGTTATAATAAAATTACTTAAGGAGTTGACAAATAATGAATATATATCAAATAATATCAACTATATTATTAAGTTTATTTTATATTATATATTTTATTAATATATTAATAAAGAAAATAAAGAAAATTAATTTCTATTCATTAGGATTTAAAAAAGAATTTAAAAAAACAAGAACAATAGAAATATTATTAATCATATTTTGTATTCTAACATTTACAACGCAAATATATAGTATTATCATAAATGAAAATACTTATATAATTATATTTCCTGATTGGGTAAGAATATGTGCATTTATAATAATGGCTTTAGGTATTCTAATGTTATTGTTAAGTATCATAACAATGAAAGATAATTTTAGAATAGGAATTAATGAAAAAGAAGAAGTAAAATTAATAAATTATGGCATATATTCATTTAGCCGTAATCCTTATTATTTAGGATTCTATTTATTTTATATAGGATTAATGATAGTCTTTCCTAATGTATTTAATATAATTATTCCTTTTATTGCTATATTAATGATGAGTAAAGAAATAAAACAAGAAGAAGGATTTTTATTTGAAAAACTAAATGATACATATATTGAGTATAAAAATAAAGTAAATAGATATATAACATTATTTAAAAAGGAAAATAAAACAAAATGACAATCCATATTAAGGGTTGTCTTTTTCTTATTTCATTAAATAACAAATATTTAACACTTTTTCATTTTCTTCTTGCATTATTCATTAAAAAATGGTAAAATAGTTTTGTTTATTTTTACTAAACAAAAAGTTTAGTATGTTTTGGAATAATAAACTTAAAGTTTACAATTCTAAAACTATAACATTGGAGGTGATAGCATGGAAATTGGACTAAAAATCAAAAGATTAAGAACTTTTCTTGGTTTAACACAAGAAGAATTAGCAGATCGATGTGAATTAACTAAAGGTTATATTTCGCAATTAGAAAATGATCTAACAGAACCATCAATAAGTACCTTAGAAGATATTTTATTAGCCTTAGGAACTAATTTTAAAGAATTCTTTAGTGATGAAGAAGAAGAAAATATAATCTTTACTTTAGATGATTATTTCGTGAAAGAAGGAACAAATGAAAAAATAACATGGCTTGTATATAATAGCCAAAAAAATGAAATGGAACCTATCTTAATAGAACTTAAGAAAGATCACACAACTGAATTAGATTTACCACATGAAGGACAAGAATTTGGTTATGTCTTAGAAGGTGAAATAGAAGTATATCTTGGTAATAAATCTTATCCATGCAAAGCTGGTGAAACATTTTATTTCACATCAAATAAAAATCATTATATAAAAAATATATATCCTGGTATATCAAAAATTATATGGGTGTCTAGTCCACCTAATTTTTAGGAGAAAAAAATGAATCAAACAAATAAAGAAATAATTATTGAATTAAAAGATGTAACAAAAGAATATGATGGAATAACAGTAGTAGACCATTTTAATTTATCAATTGAAAAAGGACAATTTGTTACTTTTTTAGGACCAAGTGGCTGTGGAAAAACAACAACATTAAGAATGATTGCTGGATTTGAACTAGCCACAAGTGGAGAAATATTATTAGGAGGAAAAGATATATCGCAAATCCCACCCCATAAAAGACCAATTAATACAGTCTTTCAACGTTATGCATTATTTCCTCATTTAGATGTTTATGATAATATCGCTTTTGGTTTAAAATTAAAGAAAATACCAGATGAAACAAAAAAGAATAAAAAAGGTGAACCCAAACTACGCCATTTAACAAAACAAGAAATTAATGAAAAAGTAATGAATGCATTAAAAGTTGTTGATTTAGAAGAATTTGAATCAAGAGATATAACTACCTTATCAGGAGGACAACAACAAAGAGTTGCCATAGCAAGAGCAATAGTTAATGAACCAGAAATTCTTTTATTAGATGAACCATTAGGAGCATTAGATTTAAAAATGCGTAAAGAAATGCAAGTTGAATTAAAAGAAATGCATAAAAAATTAGGTATTACTTTTATTTATGTAACTCATGACCAAGAAGAAGCATTAACAATGTCTGATATGATTGTTGTAATGAAAGATGGAATGATCCAACAAGTTGGTGAACCAAAAGCCATTTATGATGAACCAAATAATACATTTGTTGCTGACTTTATTGGTGAAAGTAATATATATAGTGGTACAATTATTGATGATAATCATGTATTATTTTTAAATCATCGCTTTGAATGCGTTGACCATTTCCCAAAAAATGAAAAAGTTGATGTTGTCTTACGTCCTGAAGATATTGTCTTAAATGATGTTGGTAAAGGAATGGTTGATGGAACATTAGTTTCTAAAGTATTTAAAGGAATATATTATGAATATACCATGATGATTGGTAAAAATGAAGTAATTATTCAAAATACCCAAAACTTTGAAATAAATAAAATGGCAAGTATTTCTGTCAAACCATTTGACATTCATATTATGCATAAAGAATTTGTAAGTAATACATATGATGGATATATTGATAAGAAAAATAATGTCATTTTTGCTGGTGGTAAATTTGAATGTGATGTAACAACATTAATAGAAGGAACAACTTTAGATGATGAAGGATTCTTAGTAGATCAAAATGGTTTAAAATATGATCTAACAGATGCTGATGTTAAAGTAGAAGTTGGATTAAAAGATATTGAAATTATTGATAACGAAGAAGATGGCATAATATCAGGAGAAATTGTTTCAATAATTTATAAAGGAGATCATTATCAAATAATCATTCGTACTGAAGAAGATGAAGATTTTGTTGTCGATACTGAATGGACATGGAATGAAAATGATAAAGTATCAGTATTAATACCAAAAGATAAAATCCAAATGAAATTAGTTAAAGAGGCAAAAGAATATGTTGTTGACTAAATTTCGTTTTAAAAGAAAATATTTATCAATTCCTTATTT
The DNA here is from genome assembly GCA_947627195.1 of uncultured Bacilli bacterium. Classification (GTDB taxonomy): domain Bacteria; phylum Bacillota_I; class Bacilli_A; order ML615J-28; family CAG-698; genus CAKOMG01. Next base: position 12,563 of record CANQVC010000041.1, on the reverse strand, counting down.
ATTATTTTCCATTTTCTTTGTCATTGCTCCATTATTATTAATTGTATATTATGCATTTACTGATAAAAATGGTCATTTCTCATTCACAAATCTTCAAGAATTTTTTAGTAGTAGTGGTAATTTTAGTGTATTAGTTGTTAGTATTTTAATTGGCGAAGCAAATACAATAATTTGTTTATTAATTGGTTATCCAATAGCTATGTTATTAGCCAAGAAAAAATATAACAAAAGTTATGTAACAGTATTATTATTTATCATGCCAATGTGGATTAATTTCGTATTAAGAACAGCAGCAACCCGTGAATTATTACGTTGGATAGGAATAGATGGCGGTAAATATCCATATGTAGCTACTATTATAGGTATGGTATATAATTATTTACCATTTGTCATTTTACCTCTTTATTCAACAATGTTGAAGATGGACAAAAACCAAATTGAAGCTTCTTATGATTTAGGAGCAAATAAAGTCCAAACATTTTTTAAAACAATTATACCAATGACAATGCCTGGAATTGTTAGTGCAGCCACAATGGTTTTTATGCCAACAATGTCAAGTTATGTCATCAGTGATATAATGGGTGAAAGAAATATAACATTAATTGGTAATTTAATTAATTTGAATTTTGAACAAGGATTATGGAATATTGGAAGCTTTTATGCTTTAATAATTTTAGCACTAATTGGCTTAAGTGTTGTATTATTTAAAGATGTGGAAAAAGCAGGTGATGCTAGAGGTGGATTATGGTAAAAAAAATAATTGGTAAAAGTTATATTTATTTTATTTTATTATTAATGTATTTACCTATCTTTCTTTTAATAATTTTTAGTTTTACTGATACAAATAATATTGGTATGTGGAATGGTTTTTCTTTGGAAGTTTATAAAAAATTATTTCAAGATAAAGAAATATTACATGTTTTAAGAAATACTATTTTAGTAGCGGTAGTTTCTAGTATCGTCTCAACAATCCTTGGTACATTAGCTGCTATTGGTATTTATTATAGTGGTAAAAAAGCTAAAAAATTATTAGATGGAGTAACTCAAATTTCCGTTGTTAACGCTGAAATTGTAACAGCAATTTCTTTAACATTATTATTTGTCTTTATTGCCTCAATTTTAAAAATTGAAAATTTCTTTGGTTTTGTCACATTAATAATTGGACATGTCGTCTTAACAGTTCCTTTTGTGATATTAAATGTAACACCAAAATTAAAACAAATGGATCCCAATATGTATGAAGCTGCTCTTGATTTAGGAGCAACACCATCTAAAGCTTTAAGAAGTGTTATATTACCAGAAATATTTCCTGGAATATTATCAGGATTTTTATTATGTATAACATTATCATTAGATGATTATATTATTACTGCATTTACCCGCGATAATTCATTTGAAACATTATCTACATATGTGGAAGGAGTAACAAAAAAAGGAGGACTACCTAATACCTTAAGAGCTCTGACTACATTCATATTTTTAATCATGTTAGCTGTTTTATTTATCATAAATTTTAAAACAAAAGACAAAAGATTGAAAAAAAGAGGTTAAATATGAAAACAATAAAAAAATCATTGTTATTATTATTTAATATTACTTTTATTTTTCTAATCACTAATATTTTTATAAATATTAAAGTAAATGCAGCAGATGATTTAGTACTTAAAATATATAATTGGGAAGATTATATTGATGAAGGAGATTCATCCAATCATCAAAATAGTGTTGTTGATGATTGGATTAATGATTATAAAGCAAGAACAAATAAAACAGTTAAAGTTGTATATGACACATTTGAAACAAATGAAAATATGTTAAACACTTTAAAAACAGGAAAAACATCTTATGATTTAGTATGTCCATCAGAATATACAATTCAAAAAATGATTGCTGATGACATGTTAGAAAAATTAGATTATCAAAATGGCTCTTATCAAAATGTTGAAAACTTTAATAAATATGGATCTAAATATTTACAAGATTTATTTGTGAAAGAAAATATGGCAGAATATGCTATCCCTTATATGTGGGGTACATTAGGATTAATATATAATCCTGATGTAGTTGATGAAGAAGACGTTAAATCTTGGAATATATTATGGGATGAAAATTACAAAAACAAATCAACAGCTAAAGATAGTGTAAGAGATACATATATTGTTGGTGTTATTCATGTATATTATGATGAATTAATGGCATTAAAAGAACAATTTTTAAATCATGATATTACTAAAGAAGAATATAATAAACAAATATCCGAAATAATGAATCGTGTAGATGATGAAACAATCTTTTTAGTAAAAGAAGATTTACTAAGAATGCGTAATAATATTTATGGATTTGAAGTAGATAATGGTAAATCAGATATATCAACAGGAAGAATTAGTATTAATTTTGCTTGGAGTGGTGATGCAGTATTTGCTCTTGATTCAGCTGAAGAAGATACAAATGGAGAATTATTATTAAAATATTCTGTTCCTGAAGAAGGAAGTAATGTTTGGTTTGATGGTTGGGTAATGCCTAAAGGAGCTAATAAAGAATTAGCCCAAGATTTCTTAAATTATATATGTCAACCGGAAATAGCAGCTAGAAACATGGATACAATCGGGTATACATCATCAATAGCAGGAGATGCCATATGGGAACTTGCTAATGATTGGTATGGAGATGAAGAAGGAGAAGAAGTTGATTTAACTTATTTCTTTGAAGGAACATTAAGTGAAGAATATCTAACAGATGGAAAAGCTATAATTAAAGTAGCTGAAAGAGGAAGACAATTTGATGCCCAATATCCAACTGAAGAAGTAATATCAAGATGTGTCGTTATGGCAGAATTTGGTGAGCAAAATGATAAAGTATTAACAATGTGGAAAGAAGTAAGAAGTGGTATTATTCCTATAGCAGTTGTTATTATTGTATTAACATTTCATGTAATATTAATTATTGCTTTAGTTATATATCGCAAGATGAAAAAGAATAAACATCGTTATTTACATAAAAACAAAGAAGTGTTACAAAAGATCTAGATTATCTAGGTCTTTTAATTATAAAAATCAAATTATAATTAAAAATCAAATTAAAATTAGAAATCAAATTAAAATTTGATATACAAAATATAAAAACTATGGTAAAATAATATCAATGTAATTTTATCTATTAAGGAGTATAAGAAAATGTTGAAAATAGAAGGATTAACTAAAATATATGATAACAATAAAAAAGCAGTTGACTCTCTTTCTTTAGAAATTAAAGATGGTGAAATCTTTGGCTTCATCGGACCTAATGGGGCAGGTAAAACAACTACAATTAAATCAATCGTTGGCTTAATTTCATTTGATTCTGGTAAAATATATGTAAATGAAATGAATATAAAAGAACAACCTCTTGAAGTTAAAAAAATTATTGCTTATATTCCTGATAATCCTGATATCTATGAAACATTAACAGGTATTCAATTTTTAAATTTTATTGCTGATATATATGGAATAGATAAAGAAAAAAGAAATCAAGAAATAGCTAAATACAGTAAGTTATTTGAAATAACATCTAATTTAGGTGATTTAATATCTTCATATTCCCATGGAATGAAACAAAAATTAGTTTTAATATCAGCATTTATGCGTCATCCTAAATTATTAATATTAGATGAACCATTTGTTGGTTTAGATCCTAAAGCATCATTTATCGTTAAAGAATTAATGAAAGAAATGTGTAAAGAAGGAACATCTGTTTTCTTTTCCACACATGTCTTAGAAGTTGCGGAAAAACTATGTGATAAAGTTGGTATAATATCTAAAGGTAAATTAGTAACATGTGGATCAATGGAAGAAGTAAAAGGAAATCAATCATTAGAAGAAGTATTTCTAGAAATTGCTTCTAAAGATGGTGAATAAAATGAAACAATTTTTAACTCTTTTTAAAATCAACATGTTAAATGAATTATCTTCATTATTTGTTGGCAAAAACAAAAAGAAAAATTCATCAAATTCTCCTTTAATTTTTGCTTTATTAGGATTTACTTTTATATTTGTTGTAATGTTTATATATACATTTATGTTTGCTTCAACATGTCATGAAGCAAATTATGACCAAGCAATTCTATCATTTGGTATAACAATTGGTTCTTTATTTTGTATAATATCAACAATAACAAGATCATATGGTATATTATTTCAATCAAAAGATTTTGATTTATTAGTTAGTATGCCAATTCGTCCTCAATATATAGTAGCAAGTAAATTTACTAGTTTAATGTTAATGAATTATATTTATTTTTTAATGTTTTATTTTCCTAGTATTTTCTTTTATGGACTATTTGCTAATCCACCATTTTATTTTTATTTATTAGCTATTATTATATTTATCTTTGGTCCATTTTTTATTGCATCTATATGTGGATTTATTGCTTTTCTAATTGGTTCTTTAACATCAAAAATGAGAAATAAATCCATCTTCACAACAATTTTATCGATAATATTTGTTTTATTAATATTTGGTGGATCGACATATATTAGTAATAATATTGGAAAAATAGAAAGTGCTGAAGAAATGAAAGTATTTGTAAAACAATTAGAAACTATACTACAAAAAATATATTTTCCAACAAAATTTGCTGTTAATGGATTATTAGGAAATATCGGTTACTTTTTTATATTCTTAGGTATATCAATTATTCCTTTAATTGTTTATATTGTATTTGTTGGTAAGCTTTTTATAAGAGTTAATACACGTAGTAGAAAGTCTTTTACCCAAACTAATTTTAAATTAAAAGAACAAACAAAAAGTAGCCCTATATTAGCAATGTTTAAAAAAGAAATTAAAAAGTTTTTTGGTTCAGCTACTTATTGTTTAAATTCGTTAATAGGACCTATTTTAAGTGTCATTATCAGTGTAACATTTATATTTACTTTATTTAATAATTTTGAAGAAGATAATTTCATTTTATCAATTGTATTTATTGGAACTATGTGTACAATGATTGGCTTATTTCCAACTACTGCTTGTTCAATTTCTTTAGAAGGAAAAAGTATTTGGCTTATTAAGTCTTCCCCAATTAAAACAAAAGATTTGTTTATTGCAAAATTATTATTACATATTGTTATATGTATTCCAATAATAATTATTGATGGGATTATATTTGCAATATTTTCTCCAGCAAATATTCTATCTAAAGTTTTATTCTTTATTTGTTTATTTGTTTTTGCTGTTCTTTATTCTGTTGAAGGATTGTGGACAAATACCATAGCCCCAAAATTTAATTGGGACAATGAAGTTCAAGTAATAAAACAAGGTACAGCCTTAATTTCAATGTTAGTCAGTATTGGTATAACAATTATAATATATGTTCCATCTGTTGTTTTATCACTATTTGTCCCACAATTAGCGATTTTATTTGTTACCATTTTTGGTATAATTGCCACAATTATATTTTCACTTATTTTATTTACAAATGGTAAAAAAAGATATGAAAGTTTAGATATATAAATATTAAGACCTTTATAGCAATATAATATTCTATATAGGTCTTTATTTCATTTAATAAAAAATAAAACTTGATATCATCTTGACATTTGTTCTTTTTTCTAGTATAATATTATAGCAATTAAGGATTAGGGGTATAGTTCAATGGTAGAGCAGCGGTCTCCAAAACCGTAGATGAGGGTTCGAATCCTTCTACCCCTGCCATAATATTAGCATGTGGCGAACGTGGCGAAGTGGCTTAACGCACCGGATTGTGGCTCCGGCATTCGTGGGTTCGATTCCCATCGTTCGCCCCATATTGAAAGAACCAGATTGATACAATGTGTCAGTCTGTTTTTTATAGAGTTCGACTCCCAACGTCCATATGTTTTTAAAGAAAATTAGGTCTTAGAAAGTGCAGAAGTTGCATTTTTCTATGGCCTTTTTTGATGCCTTAAATTAGGGTGATGACGATTGGCGACGATAGGTGACGATAGATGACGATAGGTGACGAAAGACGACGATAGGTGACGAAAGGGTATTTAATTTATATTCATAAAAAGAAGTGAGATTTTTTTGAGAAAAATTTAAGACAAACAAGAGATTATTATGACGAAAGATTAGACATTTTATCAAAATAATGTTATAATTAGTTATATTTTTGAAGTAAACAAAAATGAGGAATAAAAACATGAAATATAACTATTCAAAAGCATTAATTGAACTAAGGTCGAAACTAGATATATCTCAAACCGAATTAGCTTCTATTCTTGGTGTTGTTTATGCTTCAGTTAATATGTGGGAAAATAATAGAGCAACACCTACTAAGATTGTAAGAGTTCGCATTGAGAAAATGTGTAAAGAAAACAATATAGAAATTGAAGAGGTAAATAAATAATGGCAAACAAATTATTTGATAATGCTAAAAAAAATAAAGCGGATGAATTTTATACTCAATTAAGTGATATTGAAGCTGAACTAAAATATTATAAATCGTTTTTTGAAAACAAAATAATTTTATGTAATTGTGATGATCCATATGAAAGCAACTTTTTTAAGTATTTTGCTATTAATTTTAACTATTTAAAACTTAAAAAACTCATTGCAACTTGCTATGATGGCTCACCTATTGTTGGCGAACAATTAAGTTTGTTTGATTTTATGAATGATACAAATATCACAGAAAAGAAAACTGCTTATAAAATAGAAATTAATGAAGTTAATGATTTTAATAATGATGGTGCTGTAGATTTGTCAGATGTTGAGATTTTATTAAAAAGCAATAAAAATGTTTTAACAAAATTAAATGGTAATGGTGATTTTAGATCGCCAGAATGTATTGAACTATTAAAAAAAGCGGACATAGTTGTTACAAATCCACCTTTTAGTTTGTTTAGAGAGTACATCTCTCAATTAATACAACATAATAAGTTATTTATTGTTATAGGAAACACTAATGCATTAACATATAAAGAAATATTTCATTTATTTCAAGAAAACAAAATTAGAACGGGATATACCAATTTTAATGTTGGAATGTTCTTTTTAGTTCCTGCTAACACCGAAAGTTATCATAAAATAATAGATGGGAAAAAGTATGTTAGAGTATCTTCGTGTTGTTGGTTTACCAATTTGCCAGTTAGCAAACACAATGAGTTTTTAACTCTTTATAAAAAATATGATTCTTCGATTTATGATAAATATGAAAACTACGACGCAATAAATGTTGATAAATTTAGCGATATTCCAGAAAATTATTACGGATGTGTAGGTGTTCCTATTACTTTTCTTGATAAATATAATCCTGAACAATTTGAAATAATTGCTTTGGGTATTGTAGGAAGCATTGAATTTACATCTGAAAGAAAAATGGAAATTCTTGATAGTAATGGTAATCCAACAGGTAAATATACAATTAACGCTAAGGGAACGTTATACAAAAAATATAATCCACTTAATGACAAAAAAGGTCCAGCATTTAGAGATGTAGAAACTGGTGAATTATATTCTAGTATTTATGCACGAATCATAATAAAAAGGAAGTGAAATTATGAAAATAGAATTAAACGAAATTACAATCAGAGAAATAGTTAATGGATATGTGGACAATAATGAATCTGGTGTCGTTGGATATAGTGGAAAATTAAACATTAGACCACCATATCAAAGAGAATTTATCTATAATGAACAAAAAAGAAATGCTGTTCTTGACACAATAAATAAAGGCTTTCCTTTAAATGTGATGTATTGGGTAAAAAATGAAGATGGTACTTTTGAAGTTTTAGATGGGCAACAAAGAACAATTAGTTTCTGCCAATATGTTAATTCTGATTTTTCTTTAAACAATAAATTTTTTCACAATCTAACAAAAACGGAGCAAGATAAAATTTTGGATTACAAATGTATGATTTATATATGTGAAGGAAATGATTTAGAAAAACTAGAATGGTTTAAAACAATTATTATTGCTGGTGAACAATTAACACCACAAGAGTTAAGAAATGCAGTCTATACAGGATCATGGCTTAGTGATGCAAAACTTAAATTTAGTAAATCTAATTGCGCTGCATATTTATTAGCAAAAGATTATGTTAATGGTTCACCTCTTAGACAAGAGATTTTGGAAACCGCTATTTCTTGGATCAATGGTGGCGACATTGAAGGATACATGGCTATTCATCAGCATGATCCAAATGCTAATGAATTATGGACTTATTTTAAAAATGTAATTGACTGGGTACAATTAACTTTTCCTAAATATAGAAAAGAAATGAAGGGTATTAATTGGGCTGAATTATATAATTTATACCATACAATAACTTTTGATACAAACAAGTTAGAAACACGAATTGCTGAATTATATTTAGATGATGATGTGACAAACAAAAAGGGAATATATTTATATGTTCTTAATGGCCTTGAAAAGCATTTAAATATTCGCGCTTTCTCTGATGCGCAAAAACTTAAAGCATATAATAGGCAAGGTGGGATTTGCCCTCTATGTGTATCAAAAAGAAAACCAACAGCTACTAAAGTTTGGAAAATTGAAGAAATGGAAGGAGACCATATAACTCCTTGGCATTTAGGAGGAAAAACAGATGATACAAACTGTCAAATGCTCTGCAAGGCATGTAATAGAGAAAAAGGTGGAAATTAATAGAAAAACAAGGAGAAGTATAATATGAGAATTTATAATTTATTCATAAGCCATTCATGGAAGTATGCGAACGCATATGAAAGATTAATTGAATTACTTAATGCTGCACCATATTTTAATTATAAAAACTATTCTGTGTCACATGATGATCCATTAATAATAAGAAATAAATTGTACTATGAATCTGAATTGGAACAAAAAATAGAAAATCAAATGAAAGCATGCAGTGTGGTTTTAATTTTTGCAGGCGTGTATGCTTCTTACAGCGATTCTATAGAAATGGAAATTAAAGTTGCTAAGAGAATAAAAAAACCAATTATTGCAATTGAATATTGGGGCTCAGAAAGAACATCAATGAAGGTTAAAGTAAACGCAGACAAAGTAGTTAAGTGGAACACTTCATCTATTGTTGATGCTATTAAAGAGGTATCGTTATAATGAAAAAAGCACTTGTAATAGGAATAAACGAGTATTGCTCTCAGAAATTGATTGGTTGTGTAAATGATGCTAATGATATTGAAAAATTATTATTAACTAATGGTGATAGTTCTCACAATTTTGATGTAAAAAAAATCATAAATAATGAGGCTACAAAAGAAAATATACTTCAGGCATATGAGGACTTGTTTAAAAGTGAAACAGAGATTGCTTTATTTTATTTTTCTGGCCATGGATATGATGATAAAACTGATGGTGCAATAGTTACTTTTGATAATAAAACTATTTGTTTTAAAGACTTGATGAATATTACAAATAACTCAAAATCAAAATATAAAATTATTATTTTAGATTGTTGTTTTGCAGGAAAAATTGCTCAATATAACATAATTGGAGACATGACAGTTTTAGGCAATAACACGGTTATTTTAACGGCATGTAGCCCTATAGAAACAGCAGAAGATGATTGTATAGATAAACACGGAACATTTACTAAATTGTTAATAGGGGCACTTGAAGGAGGAGCAGCGGATATCTTAGGCAGAATTACAGCTGGAAGTGTATACTCATATATAGATCAAGCGCTTGGTGCTTGGCAGCAACGACCATATTTTAAAGCAAATGTATCATCATTTATGCCAATTAGAAATGTTGGACTCAAAATGCCATTAAAAGAATTAAAAAAAGGTTTAGGATTATTTGAAAAAGAAGACACAGCATTTTTATTAAATCCATCGTTTGAAATAACCAATAATAAAACCAATAAGAATTCTATTAAACCATATGCAATCGAAGAAAATGTCCAAAATATGAAAACTTTGCAAAAAATGAATCAAAATGGTTTGGTTATACCATCAAACGAACAATATATGTATTATGCAGCGATGAAATCTGATTCTGTAAAATTAACAACCTTAGGTAAAAATTATTGGAGATTAAATAAATTAAACAGAATCTAATTTATATTTACAATATTTTTATATGTTTATAAACTATAATTTCATTTAATAATTAAAAATCTAGCATTTTTTCTTTATTCATAACTGCGTTCATTTGCGTGCATCTGCTTGCATTTGCGTTCACTTGCGTGCAACTGCGTGCATTGTATCAAAATGGTACTCTTTTTTCATCTAGGAAGAACGAAAAGGCTGCATAGCCAAATAAGCTCTAAAATTTAGTTGTTTTAGGGCTTTTTTTAATGTTTTTTATATAAAAATAGCCATTTTATTGAACTTTTTAAAGATAATCATTTAGGACAAAATGTAGCATTTTAACGGCTGCATTTTTAAACATTTTATGAATCAGAGGGATTTGAACTTCTCAAGGCTAACACAAATTTATTAAAGCATTTAAAAGATAACTATTTTGAATATATCATAAAATAATACAATATGAATTTATCATAAAATAATAACACAGCATTAAACAAAAAATATAAAATCACTGTTAATCATTAATCAAAATGATACCATTTAAATATTTGAAATTAGTAAAAATATAATATTGTTTTATTAAGTAAAATAATAATTTTTTAAAAATATTTAATAATCTTTAGCTATTGATTATTTTTATTTGAAATATAATTTAAATTTTAAATTGACCATTTTATAGATAAAATACTTTATTTATTAGCTGTTTTTAATTAAAAAGAGTTATATGTGTTAATAAAATCATTAATTTTAAAACAATTTATGAAATAAATACAATTTCAAATATTATTGAATATATGGTCATATATATTAAAACAATTAAAAAAATATCAAATAGGTGGTATCATTTTGAAAAATGAGAAACTGGTATCATTTTGAAAAAGTATTAGGGCAATCGCAAAGTCCTAAACAATACTAAAATATAAAGGAATAGGCTATTAAATTACCTATTCCTTTAATTTTTTTAAAGAGTATTGTATAATTTATCAATACGTGGTATATATATATGAATAAATATCCAAGTTATGTTAATAAATTTAGACCTAAAGGCACAATCATTAAAAAAGTTAATGATGTATATTATGTTTATAAAGCTACATCTAAAAGAGTTGAAGGAAAGAAATATCCAGTTCAAGTAATAGAAGGAGTAATAGGCAAAATAGATGAGTATGGCTTTCATGATACAGAAAAAGTAAAACTTAATCAAGATGTAATTGTAAGAGAATGTGGATTCACAAATTTAATATTAAAATACAAAGACACATTTATGAATGAAACATATAGTCTTTTTAAAAAACAAGATAGAGAAATAATATTATATAGTTTAATATATTATTTATCTAGTAATACATATATACAAGATAAATATAGTGATAAAATTTTACCCATTCAAGAAGTAATAGATAAATACAAATTAAGTATAGGTAGACAAATTAAAATGATTGAAAGAATTATGGAAACAACTTTAAAAGAAATTGAAGAATTAAAATATATATGTAGAGTATATATAGGAGAAAAAGAATTAAAAACAAAAATAACAAAAAGGCAGAAAGAAATACTAGAAAAGTTAATGGTGGATGAAGATGAACTCAAATAATGAAGAAATCAACGAATTATATATAATTTTAAGTAAAATAGAAGCTCCAAGAAAGAAAAGAGGAATTAGATATAAATTATGTGATCTAATTTTACTTTTAATATATGGAGTACTAGCAGGAATGAAAGAAGGAGTCGAAGTAGAGTTTTATGTTCAGGAACATTTTGAATATTTTAAGAAATTAATAGGATTAAAGAGTGTTCCATCACATGATACATTTTCTAGAATATTAAGAATGTTAGATTTTGAGAACTTAGCTACAGTATTAGGAGAATGGTTAAATACATATTATCCAGAACAAATAAAATATTTTAATGATATGAAAGTATTACATATTGATGGTAAGGCAGTAAAAGCATTAGCAAAGAAAAGTGAAGGAGAGAAACCAGTATATTTAATGAATGCTCAATATGAAGGAGGAAGCATATCATTATATACAAATAAGATAGGTGATAAAGAAAATGAAATGTCTTACATTCCTAAATTTCTAGAGAATTTTAATATCAAAGATACAATAGTAACAATAGATGCTATAGGATGTAATAAAGTTACCATAGATTATATAACAAAAAAAGGGTGGAAGTTTTGTAATACCAGTAAAAGAAAATCAAAAAAAGTTATACAATGCTATAAAAGATGAAGTAGAAAGACTTAAAAAAGAAAACCAATTTGATAAATTAGATCAAGCATCAAAGAGTGTCAAAGAACATGGAAGACGTGAAATATATAAATCCACAATGATAACAGATACAAGTTTTTTATATAATAAATTTAAAAACAAATCATTTTATGGAGAAATAGCAAGAATAGGAGTAATAGAGAAAAAAACAAGTAGGGAAGAAAAAGGGAAAGATATAGAAACAAAGACAACATCATATGTAATCACAAATCTAGAAACAATATCCATAGAGAATTTACAAGCAATAAAATTATCTCATTGGAATATAGAGTCTCAACATTGGTTATTAGATGTTGTATTAAA